>CAYZYB010000490.1:0-4596 GCA_964481505.1 uncultured Planctomycetaceae bacterium
TTAGGACCGTAGCCAACAATATCCCCGAGGCAGAAGATTTCTGTGATTCCTTTGGATTCAATGTCAGCCAGGACAGCCTCAAGGGCTTCAAGGTTTCCGTGAATGTCACTAATGAGGGCTCTCAAATTCTTGTTCCTTCCGCAGGTGCGCTGCAGATGTATGGTCTCAGGTATTTCGGCTGTGTAAAGGCGATGATGGTTGGAACATGCTCAGCGAACTGGTTTTCGATTGGTTGATGAGTCGTCCAGAGAGAACTCTAAGGCGACTCAAGCCAACCTGCCGACTGCTCAGACGCAATGACAAAGGCCTGTATCTTCTCGATCGGCCATTTGCCTCAGAACGTGAATGGTGGCGGGAAGGAAAAACGAATCTGGAGGTAGAAACAGGTTTATGTCCGTTCAGGATCGGAGCAGTCGCTTAGGATCGTTTCAACGGACAACATCGCCCGAAACATACTATTTCAACGCTTCATGGAACAATGGGTAAAGAAGGTGGAGTTTATGGGGCCGTGTGTCAAGCGGCAAGGTTAAGCACAGTGCGAACCGTCCAATGTGGCAAAAGGCGGGAATGCTATCATCCGACACAGCAGTTAGAAAAATTGCACAACAGCGGCTTCCCGCCGGTTGGTACACACTACGGGAATGCCCGGTTGTTTGTTGATGACATAGCTTACTGCGGACTCAAACCGAATTGGAATGTACAGGAGAAAATCAGATGTCCGACTGGATTCAGCGTGAAGTGAGTCTGCCCTCGTTTCCGCGTGGTTGCCATCTTGTCACACGGTACTTACTGGAGGAAATGCCGGAAATTGGAGAATTCGATGTTGGCATCCTGCACGTATTTATCCGTCACACCTCGGCATCATTAACCCTTAATGAAAATGCCGACCCCGATGTCCTTGTCGACATGGACATGGCCATCAACCGACTTGTTCCGGAATCTTGGCCCTACGTTCATACGTGCGAGGGGCCGGATGACATGCCAGCTCACATCAAGTCTTCGCTGACGGATTCTTCGCTGTCAATTCCAGTAGGCAACGGCCAACTTTTAACGGGTACCTGGCAGGGAGTCTATTTGTGCGAACATCGAAATCGCGGCGGCCGTCGGCGAGTTGTTCTGACACTTCAGGGGCAGCGACGCTAATGGCGATTACCAAATCCGAGACCAACGGCCGGTCTTTGGATGTTCTGTCTCATACCGCTACAATCGATCAGTAGCGAGTTGTTTGAAGGCAGCAAAGTGCCGAAGAGAACACCGCTGGCGACACGACCCAAAACCAAACTGATGAATTTTGCTGGAAGAAAGACACTGCCATGACTGCTCCTATTCGAATCGCTGTGACCGGTGCTGCTGGACAAATCGGCTACTCTCTGCTGTTCCGAATCGCGTCAGGCCAGGTATTCGGCCCGGATCAGCCAGTGATTCTGCACCTTGTGGAAATTCCTCCCGCAATGGGTGCGCTCGATGGTGTCGAAATGGAACTCGATGACTGTGCGTTTCCGACGCTTGCCGGGGTTGTTAAAGCAGACAGTGATCACCTGGAAGATGGTTTCGGAGACTGCAACTGGGTGCTTTGTGTCGGCAGCGTTCCACGGAAAAAAGGTATGGAGCGTGCCGATTTGATCAGGATTAATGGCCCGATCTTTACCAGCACCGGTAAGGCGATTTCAGACGCGGCGGCTTCTGATTGTCGAGTGCTTGTTGTCGGTAACCCATGCAACACAAACTGCCTGATTGCGATGAACAACGCTCCGAATGTCCCCAACGATCGCTGGTATGCCATGACGATGCTCGATCAAAACCGCGCCATTTCGCAGTTGGCTCAGAAATCGGGCAAGCCTGTTTCATCGGTTTCAAACATGACCATTTGGGGCAACCATTCTGCGACGCAGTACCCGGACTTTTATAACGCCAAAATCGATGGCCAGGCCGCGACAGACGTGATCTCAGATGAAGCATGGTTGCAGGGCGACTTTATTTCCACCGTTCAAAAACGTGGTGCTGCAATTATTGAAGCACGTGGGGCTTCGAGTGCAGCTTCGGCTGCAAACGCGATTCTGGATACGGTCAAGGCCGTCGCAAACCCAACGGCTCCGGGAGCAACCTTCAGCGCCGCGGTTTGCAGCGATGGCAGCTACGGTGTGGATGAAGGCCTGATCAGCAGTTTCCCACTGACAAGTGACGGCAATGGCTGGTCTGTTGTGCAGGATCAGAACCACAACGAATTCGCTCAAGCGAAAATCGATGCCACAGTGGCTGAACTGAAAGAAGAGCGCGAAACGGTCAAAGATCTTTTGTCATAGATTCGTGCGAATGCTTACAGAGGAAGTCTGTGCCCGCGGTGTCACTGTGACATGGTCACTTGTTTTTGACCGTTTGTTGCGGTTTGTGGTTTTTGTAACAGCCGTGAATCGAGGATTTCTGAGAAAACGATGCCAGGAACCTTGGTTAGGCGTCGAATGACCGTGCTGTGAGCCGTTTGCGGAACGTTAGACAAATAAGTGGTCGGTAGCGTTTTATTGGCGTGAGGGGAATGCGTTTTTCGATGCACCCTTGCCGATTCGCGACATGTCCGCGACAATTATCTCTCAGGCGTCGATAAAACGCGCGGGGCAGTCTGGACCAACCTTCAGAAATTCACCTCGCGCGGAACCAGTATAGCGATGGACCGAAAATCACCGTCATTCAACAAGTAAGGTACGTTCGATGAGTCGAGCACACATCACTCACGCAGTTGCTGCATCGGCAATGTTGCTGGCTTGCCTGCCACTCCAGGCGCAAACTGCTACGGCAACGAAAACCATAAGTGATCAGATTCTTCCACAGGACACGTATCTCTACGTTTCCATGCCAAACGTTACGGCGCTGAAGGATTTCGTGAAAAGCTCGTCATTCGGCCAGCTTTACGATGACCCCGCTCTGGCAGAATTCAAAGAGGAGGTTTATGCCGCGTTCGATGCGGACGTTCAGGATAGCCTGCTGAAGTTTCAAGAGACGGTTGGTGTATCGCTTCCGGAGATACTCAGTATTCCAACCGGCGAAGTTTCTTTGGCCTTGTCTGCGGGCCCGGGTAATTCGCTTGGGGTCGTCTTCTTTCTCGATTACGGCGACAGCAGTGAGCAGATTACTGATCTGCTGGAAAAGGCAGAGAACGCTCTGAGCCAGACGCCGCAGCTGAGTGTTCAGGACGAGAGCTTTGATGGCACGGCCATCACAATGTTCGAAATTGACCACGGCGGTCCGGCGCCAACTCCGCTTGCGAAGGAATTCGGCTGGTTCCTGAAGGACCAGCGCATGGTCTTTTCAAACCGGATCGAGTTGCTGGAGAGCGTGCTTTCCAATTGGGATGGCGAATCGGGCAAAAGCTTCGTGAGCAACGAAGCCTACAGTTACATTATGTCAAGGTGCCAGTCGCGCGACCGTTCGTCGTTGAGCACTCTATACTTTGACCCAATTGGCTTGTTTACAAAGTTGGTGAATACTCAGTCTCTGGGGCCACAATTGAGCATGGGAGCCGGGATGGCAATGGGCGTGCTGCCGGTTGTCGGATTAACTCAGATGAAGGCAATGGGATCGGTTTCGGAGCCGGGAACCGGAGCATTCGAAGCTGTGTCTCGTTCTATTTTCTACGCAGAACAGCCAGCTATGGGACTCATGCGAGCCTTCGCTCTCGACCATGCCAAAAAGACCCCTCCAAGCTGGGTGAAGGAAAACGTAACCACATACATCGCGACGAAGTGGAAGATCGATGAAGCCTTTGCCTCGATCGAAGAAGTGGTTGATATGTTTGCTGGCGGCGCTGGCACTCTGGCGGCCCAACTTGACAGGGCGGCTCAGGGAGCTCCTGGTCTTCACCTCAAACACGACATCGTTGACCAGCTAACCGGCGACATGCAGTTGGTTACTGCTCCAAGCGAAAGCGAAGAGTTGCCCGCCGACCAAATGCTGGTGGCGTTGGGAGTTCGAGACAGTGAAGCTGCGTCCGGGGTACTTTCGAAGTTCGCCGGTGAAGCTGGCCTGGAAGAACGAGAGTTTCGAGATGTCACCGTGTACGAAGTTTCCGGGCCAACTGCGGGCCAGTCGTTTTCGTTTACCGTGTCTGATGGGCGGTTACTGCTGGGAATGGGTGGTACGTTGATTGACCAGGTTCTTCGGAACGACAGTGACCTGCGTCCGCTCGCGGAATCCGATGACTTCCGCAAGATCGCTGAATTTCTGCCTGCCAACGCTGTTGGAGTGCATTTTTCACGACCTGCGGAGACGTACCGAAGTTTTTACAACATGTTGAAGTCTGGTGAAGCGGCTGCGAGCTTTCCTGGCAGTGAAGACTTGTTCAGCAGAATCGATTTCTCAACATTGCCTCCTTTCGAAACAATCGCTAGGTACATCAAGCCATCTGGCGGATATACAGTGAAAGACGAAAACGGATTGTTCATGGAAGCTTTTCAGCTGAAGAACTAGCAGCTCTCCCGAAATTCACGTTGGTGGCGACTGGCCACCAACCTCTTTCGGATCCTGAATTGTTCATTGCAAGCTGGCATCGCTCGAGTGCTTTTCAAACTGCTTTCGAGGCTGGAGGACCGGTTCGGTTTATGC
>CAYZYB010000491.1:0-4593 GCA_964481505.1 uncultured Planctomycetaceae bacterium
CGATTCCACCATCGCCTATTCAACATGCCGCCGCGTCGCTGACTACTTTTCGAGTCGCAACATCAATTCTGCATTCGGTGCAATCAGGCGATTTGAATACCCTGTGTTTTCACGCTTTACGATCTTCGTGGCAGACAAGTTGATCGCTGTTGCAACCTTAGATGCTCCGACTCCTTCACCCATCGAAATGACTGTGCGTGGTATCGCCTTCCGATCGCTATTTGAACTAGACCCGCAGTACAAACATTGGTCACAATTGGCGGTTGCACGTGACGAATGTGTTCACGGACTGCTGACATGGGGAGCCTCTGGCGATGGTCCGGGCAGTAGCCGCAATCGACAGCTTGCCGCTAGAATCATGCGATACGTGGAACGGGCAACATAACAATTCAGAGTTTGACTTCGCGTGTTCGGTGATGGCGGGTTGATTTTGTCTTGAGTGTGTCGGTCTGGTTGTGTGTTTCGCAGATTTGTCGAGCCGAAGTTCAAACTCTTTGTTCAAGGAGCCCGGTTGAGTGCTCTTTGGTTGGTGTTTCTGCTCTGAGTTTTGGCGATTTCTGGTTGCCGCGCAGTGTTAAGGAACTCAGGGGGGCTGTGTCTTTTTAGCCGGACGGCTGAGACGCGGCGGTCTGATTCCGAAGAGTGTTCTTCGTGGAGCGAAGAGTTCGTTATCCGGAATACCGGCCGTTCAGCGTGCGTTTACTGCCCTTATGCAGAGTCGGTGGCGTCGTACGCATCATCGACGGGAAGGAACCCCTGAAGGATGGCGCGAACGTGCCGGTTTGGTTTTCATGGGACGGACGGCGCGTTCCCTGCTGTTGAGGCTCGAACGGCGGCTTCCTGTGCTGGGTCACCTGCGTGTCGTGCGGGGGACATTGTCTACTTTCGCAGGTCGTATTCTTTGAGCTTGCGGTAGAGTGTGCGGGCGCCGATGCCGAGCAGGCGGGCGGTTTCTTCGCGGTTGCCGTCTGTGAGTTCGAGTGATCGCTGGATGTAGTACTTTTCGACTTCATCCATGGGTCTACCGATCAGCATGTCAGCTCCAGCAGCACCTTCGCCTTCTACCAGGTTGTCTTCGTCTGTTGCCAACGGGGCGATTTCGCCGGGGAGCCCATCGACGTCCAGAAGGCCATCGGTATCCATCACCAACATGCTTTCGATGGCGTTTCGCAGCTGGCGAATGTTGCCGGGCCAGTTGTAGCTCAGGAGAGCTCGCCGAGCGGTCCGGGAAAAGCCCTCCGCCTGTCTCCCCGTTTTTTTGGTCAGCTCCTTCAGGAAGTGTTCCATCAGCAGAGGAATGTCGCCCGGGCGTTCTCGCAGTGGAGGCAGTTCGATGTTGACGACGTTCAGACGATAGTACAGGTCTTCTCGGAATGTACCGTCTTCGACCATCTTTTTGAGGTTCGCATTGGTTGCGGCGACCAGACGGACGTTGATCTCCATTTCATCGTTGGCGCCCAGTCGCGTGACGTTGCGGTCTTCCAGAACTCGAAGCAATTTCACCTGCGTGTCCATCGGCATTTCACCGACTTCGTCCAGAAACAGAGTCCCGCCGTTGGCGTATTCGAATTTGCCAATTCGCCGTCCGGTCGCTCCTGTGAATGCTCCCTGTTCGTGACCGAATAATTCACTTTCTAGTATGCTGCCTGGCAAGGCGGAAATATTGAGCGGAACAAACGGCTTGGCTTTTCGCGGACTGTTGTGATGAATGGCCTTCGCGACCAATTCTTTGCCGGTGCCGTTTTCGCCCTGAATCAGCACGGTCGTATCTGTCGATGAAACGTTCTTTAGCCGCTCAATGATGCGATGCATCTGAGGGCTGTTGCCGATCACGCCTTCGAATCCGAATCGTTCTTCGAGGTTTCGACGCAGTTCTGCGTTGCGGCGAATCAGTCGCAATCGTGCGGACGCTTTTTCGACGGCGGAACGGAGTTCGCCGATATCCAGCGGCTTTGTCAGGTACGTGTAAGCTCCATGCTGCATTGCGGTGACAGCCGACGTGATCGAACCGTGACCGGTGAGCACGATGACTTCTGCATCGGGGAGTTCTTCTTTACTTTGACGCAGGATTTCGAGACCGTCGATTTCGCCCATTTGCAGATCGGTGACGATGACGTCCCATGATTCGTTCGAAATGGATTTCGCTCCGGCTTCCCCTGAGCCAGCGACTTTGCATTCGCAATTGATTCGTTCGAGGCTTTCCGCGACCGCCTGCGCGTGCGATTCGTCATCGTCCACCACGAGAACGCGAATGGGGATCGAACTGATATCTGGGGATTCGGGTTTGGTGTCGGCCATTGTTGAAAACTGCTGCGCTCCCACGTTTTAGGGAAATCGCCTGTCTCTAATTTGATCCGGGTAGCAGGATAGTAAACCGCGTTCCATTGCCCGGGGCGCTTTCGCAGGCGATCGTGCCACCGTGAGCTTCGATGATACGTCGAACCGTAGGCAAACCCAAACCGCTGCCGCCGGAACGTGTCGAAAAGAACGCCTGAAACATCTGCGAAACCGTTTTTTCGTCCATACCTTCCCCGGTATCGATCACTTCCAGAGCAATTCCACCGTCTCGAGCCATGGTCAGGAATTCCAGCGTTCCGCCGTTCGGCATCGCCTGAAGAGCGTTCCGCCCCAGATTCGACAGGACCTGCCGCATTAGCGAAGTGTCCAATTTGGCGGCTGGAAGGTTGGCGTCAAGGTGCGGGCGAAGTTCAACATTCTGTTCTTCCGCCTGAGCGCAAATGAAGCTGAGGAATTCGTCGACGACATCGTTGAGGCTACCTTCTGTCAGGTCCAGTTGCCCGGCACGAGCAAACTGCAGGAATTCGTTGAGCACGTTTTCCAGATTCAGGCATTCGCTTTGAAGTTTGCCGACGCGATCGAGCATCCGTCGAGCGTTGCCGGAATCTTCTTCGCTGAGATCTTCGCCGAGCAATTCCAGGTTCATGCGAATCGTGGAAAGCGGGTTGCGAATTTCGTGCGCAAGCCCCCCAGCCAGCGTCGCAAGCTCAGTATTCTGAGCCTGCAGCCGTTCACGCTCGTCGGGTTGCAATGATGAACTCATGATCCGTTTGAATTGAAACTATGAGGCATTTTGAGTTATTGCACGCTGCTAACGTTTGGCTGGTCGAAGCGCAAATAAGGAAATTTGGACGATGTTCGCGTTGAGTCTATGCTGCTGGAAGGTCGCGGGGTTTCACCAACAAAACCCCAGCCAGGTAGCACGAGTGCCGCCCTGACCGGGGTCAATGTTGCAACGGTTTGCCTCATTGCAATACTGCAACGGCAACGCCGCGATTCTGACAGCAGCTTATGCTGCCGGTCAGGCTTAGGCGTCTTCGCTTTCGTCGTCGTCTCCATCTCCACCGCCCTGCTCAGCCAGCACGGCTTTGCGAGACAGTTTGACGCGGTTCTGATCGTCGACAGCGATAACTTTGACGTCCATCACATCACCGATTTTGCAGACCTCATTGACGTTCTTGACGAAGCCGTCTGACAATTCACTGATGTGACACAGGCCATCTTTACCAGGAGCGATTTCAATGAATGCTCCGAAGTCTTTGATGGATGTGACCTTGCCGCTGTAGATACGGCCAGGCTGAATCTCTTCGGTCAGCGCTTCGATACGAGCGAGACAGGCGTCGGCGGATGTGCCGTTGGCTGCCGAAATCGTCACCTTGCCGTCTTCGGAAATGTCGATCTGAGCTCCCGTGTCTTCCTGGATAGCTCGAATAGTCTTGCCACCAGGTCCGATCAGCAAGCCAATCTTTTCCGGATTGATTGACGTCTGAACCAGCTTTGGAGCGGAATCTGAAACCGACGCACGCGGACGTCGAATGGCCGTCAGCATCTGTCGAAGTAGGTCTTTTCGAGCTTTCAACGCCTGATCCAGCGTCGCGCGAATGATCTCTTCACTGATGCCGTCGTTCTTCAGGTCCAGTTGAATGCCGGTCACACCGCGACCAGTTCCCGCTACCTTGAAGTCCATGTCACCGAAGTGGTCTTCGTCGCCCATGATGTCAGTCAGCAGCGTCCATTTATCGCCTTCGTCGACGATACCGATTGAGATTCCGGCAACGGGCTGCTGAATCGGAACACCGGCATCCATCAATGACAAAGTTGCTCCACACACAGACGCCATTGAACTACTGCCGTTTGATTCCAGAATGTCCGAAATCACGCGGATGGTGTATGGGAACTTGTCGTCCTTGGGAATAACAGGAGCGACAGAACGTTCTGCCAGACAGCCGTGACCAATTTCACGACGACCAGGCCCACGGATTGGACGACATTCGCCAACAGAGAATGATGGGAAGTAGTAGTGCAGCATGAATCGGTCAGCAAATTCGCCGAACAGGCCATCTGCTTTTTGCTGGTCACGAGTTGTTCCCAAAGTCACAGTCGCCAAAGCCTGAGTTTCACCTCGAGTGAACAGACCAGAACCGTGAACCCGTGGAAGCGTTCCGACCTGACAATCGACAGCTCGCAGATCGCCAGGAGCACGACCGTCGAGACGTGTGCCGCTGAGAATCAACTCGCGGACAGCTTTGGCTTCCAGTCCGTAGAACGCATCACCAAACTGAGCACGTGTGAGTC
>CAYZYB010000492.1:0-4590 GCA_964481505.1 uncultured Planctomycetaceae bacterium
GGAGTCGGATTCATGACGTCGAGTGGAATGAATCGAGAGGATGCTATTCACAGGCTGCGGCAGCGGTCAACGCCGTGGGACATTGTTGTGATTGGCGGGGGAGCAACGGGTATCGGAGTGGCACTGGATGCCGCCAGTCGTGGCCTGGACGTCCTGCTGGTTGAACAGTCGGATTTCGGGAAGGGCACGTCAAGCCGCAGCACAAAACTGGTGCATGGCGGCGTTCGATACCTAAAGCAAGGCAACATCAGACTTGTCCGCGACGCACTTCGCGAACGAGCGCTTCTGCGAGACAACGCACCTCATCTTGTGCACGACATGCAGTTCTTGATTCCGTGTCGTAATCTCTGGCAGCGATTCTTCTACGGCTTCGGATTAAAACTCTACGATTTCTTTGCCGCAGGAAATAATTTCGGTCGGTCACACGGTGTTTCGACCGACGCCGCCATGCAAGCTGTGCCAGCACTTCGCCGTGAACGGCTTCGCGGAGGTGTTGTTTATCATGATGGTCAGTTTGATGATGCTCGCTTGCTTCTGAACATGGCAAAGACGGCCCATGATCAGGGAGCCTGTCTATTAAACTACATGGCGGTCACCGATCTAACCAAAGATGACAACGGATCCATAAACGGCGTCACAGCAGTCGATCAGGAGACTGGAGAGACGCTTCAAATAAAGACCCGCTGCGTGATCAACGCGGCCGGCCCGTTCTGTGACAATATTCGAAAACTGAACGACGCAAATTCTGAAACGATGCTCGTGCACAGTCAGGGTGTGCATTTGGTTTTGCCGCGAACTTTCTTTCCTGGGGACACAGCCATGATTGTCCCCAAAACTCCCGATGGCCGCGTGATTTTCATCATTCCCTGGCATGATCGAGCCATTGTTGGAACCACAGACACTCCGATACCAGATGCCGTTCCGGAGCCTGTTCCACAAGTGGAAGAAATTCGGTTCCTGCTCGAAATGACCGCGGCCTATCTTTCAAAGCCTCCGCAGATTGAGGATGTGTTAAGCGTCTACACGGGCATTCGTCCGTTGGTGAAAGGCGACAAGTCGGCGCGGACCGCGTCGCTTTCGCGAGACCACGCCATTCGCGTCTCTGCGTCCGGTTTAATAACGATCGCCGGAGGAAAATGGACAACGGTTCGAAAAATGGCGGAAGACTGCGTCGATCGCGCAGCTAAAGAAGCCCAGTTGACCGTATCAAAGTGCATAACGAAATCGCTGAAACTCCACGGATCGATGCCGTCGCCTCCGGAGAACGACGCTCGAGGATTCTACGGTGCGGATCTGGAAGCAATTGGGAATTTGGAATCGACAGACGGAGATCTCGCGCAGCCACTTTGCGATTCACTGACGATTCGCAAATCGGACGTTGTCTGGGCTGCCCGTCATGAAATGGCCCGCACGGTCGAAGACGTCCTCGCCCGACGAACTCGTTCGCTGCTTCTCGATTCGGCGGCTTCATTGAGTATTGCACCAGACGTCGCCAGGATTATGGCAGAAGAACTGGGACAGGATGCTGACTGGTGTCGACAACAGCTTGAGCAATTCCAGGCCGTCGCCGCGCACTTCACTCCTCAACAGGAAACTGACTGACGTCTGTCGATACCGACAAGGTGATCGGAGAAATGATGCGGATTGCTATCCCCGAACCGAGCAGTGGCAAACGTGCTCCTCGCCCACACCAAGGCCGATGATGCCAGCGGGATTGTGACTATGGCGGGTGGGGGAACGACTGTTTTCGTTGAAGCGGTTACCGCTGCGTCAGGAGAACAGATGCAACTGTCCCAGAAATGCGTCTTTGCCGGGAAAGATCTGCTTGGTTCCATCGGGAATGTAGATCACGTCAAGACGATGCAGTCTTACAACGAGATTCGAAATCGTAACCTGAGCCTGTTCAGCCAGCCTATACAAACTGGCCCATTCTGTGACGTCCATATCAGCGACAGCTTCACGGATGAGCCATGCCGGCATCAGCATGGATGACTGGTAACGGTCAACCGCACTTTTGACTTCCGGAGGATCCTGTCCGGCCGTGAGTTCGCGGTAAAGTTCGAAGTAACGGTCATCGTAAACCGCTCGATTAAGGACTTCCACCAGGACACTTTGATCGGTCGCATGCCGACACACCACTTCACTCTGAACGTCGAAGCCGGGGAGCCGAGGATGATGCAGGCTGGTGCGATCGATGTCGATGTCCCAGTGCCCCGCTTCGTGGCCGATTGTGCTGCGTTCCAGGCCAGGTTTTGATTCGAACAAATCAAGGTGTTTGCTGTTGAGAACAATCCGGCGTTGTTCGGGTACCAGGCCTGCGAGAATTTGCTCTCCTTCTCGTTCTTCAATCTCGATCCAATCGAAATCCAGTTCGAGAATCTGTTCTACGATATTTTCAATCGGCACCGGAAACGTGACAGACGTTCCGGAGCAGTCTTCGTACTGCCGAATCCTCATCGCAGTGATTTCATCAATCACCGTCGTGGGCATATTTGCCAGATTGAAACGCCGCATGCCGACCAGGCTCCCTGCCATTCGACGGTTGTGATGGAAGTGTGAGAAATGTTGAGCCATCGATGGCTCAACGAAACGCAAAATGCCGCGCTACCGAGCTTTTCTGCGCGGCACCGACTCAACGCCGCTGGAGGCTTCATCCTCGAAACCCTGCAGCAGTTCTTCGAGGTCGCTGTCAGAAAGATTCAGGATGCGGCGAAAGATGCCAGGCTTCGACAGAATTCGTTCGCGAAACGCGTCTGGAATTCGCCTTGCCAGCAGAAGCAATTCATCGGCATCCGTGTTCAGCGCCTTGGCAATCTTCTGCAGCGTGTCTTCGCGCGGCGTTTGTTCATCGTCCAGCCGGTCATTTTCGACGCGACTCAGGTACGTGAAGTTTATCCCGACACGTTCTGCTAACTGTCGCTGGGTGAGATTTCTGTCCTTCCGAATCTCACGAATACGTTGTCCTACCGTCGTCATCGTTCGCTCCCTGGTGTGACACAGCGTTAAGGTGGTTGTCGGCCCTATGGTTCCATAGTAGCTAAACAGCCGACGAAGAATAGCCACTTGCCGTTAACTGTCAACCGCAATTTCTTTCGCGCCGGTTCGGAATCGCCAGCACTTTCGGGAAAGTCCACGACGCGCTACGCAATGTCCTGTTGCAACAAAACTCTAACGCAGTTGCGGTGCGTTGAACTGAGCGTGAATCTGATTGCATTCTTCCAAACTCAAACGGAAGCCGTGACCGAGTTCTCTTAGATATTGCGCTTCAGAGTTTTCGTCGAGTGTGATGGCCATCAGTGAAACGGCATAGACCTGTCGTTCCATCCCAAGCGGAACGGACCAGACGAATTCCTTAACATCAAGAGGTTTAGAAAACTCAGACCGCAGGAAGTGAATCTCATCCTGAGAAACCTCGCCGAGTTGCTCAATGATTGCTGCCTGTTCTTCCTCAGCGATCTTCCCATCTGCTTTTGCAGCGTTGATCATGGCAATCACAAGCGTCTGAGCTTTCTGCGTAAAGGGCTCTGGATTGCCTTCATACTCAGCAGTGAACTCTGTCTGTCGCCGAGCGATGTGCGGTTCCGGTTCGGGAAACCGCTGTTGGCGTTCCGGTTGTGCCCCGCGTCGTGACGTACCACGTTTGTGTGCATGACGCAGCAGGTCTTCGAGGCTGTCGAATTCCTGATTGTTCGCGTCTTCGCGAATTCGCGGACTACCGGCAGGCCGCCCCGGCGTGTTTCCACGACTGCCGCCAGAAGAGGATCTGCCCGGACGTCCACCTTTCAGGATGCTTTCCAGAATGGCACCACCGAGTCCACCACCTCGACTTCCGCCACCGCCGGAGCCACCGGATTTTCGTCCCAGCATACCACCAAGAATATCGATTGGATTCATAAAGCGGCCTTTCGTTCGCCGGAGCGGAGTAGGATCATCAGAGGCATCAGCCCGAGTTCACACTTTAGCAAATGAATTCGTTCGTAAAAGAGTGACGACAGATGATCCTGTTGATCGACAGCGCATCCGCTGGTTGAGGCGTCAGACTTCTCCATCGGACTTTCGTTTGGCAAGCAGACGAGTGCCACCTTTTTTCACAACAGAGAACGTCCAGAACATCGCGGCGAATCGCAGAGATTTCGTGATCCGGGTGAGACTACGTCCGTTTTTTCTGTTCACCCGTGATTTTAGCACAAGCAAAAACACAATGCGGTTGTCAGAACGGACGCTGACAACTACGGTTTGTCGCATTCTAAAAACAAAAAAGTGAGGTTTACCGAACGTGTCTGAAACAGCTGCCGCGGATCCCAAAAAAGAACATCACACCAAGCTGGGGCAACTTGCGTCGACAGCAATCTGCGGAAACGACATTACGTCGTCGTGTCTGTATGTGTCGGCTCTGGCGATTGTTTACGCTGGCAAGCTGGCTCCACTATCACTGCTGATGGTGGCGGCCGTTCTGTTTCTGTTTCGAAAGATCTACGCAGAAGTCGTGGGCGCGTTGCCGCTTAACGGTGGTGCGTACAACGCGTTGCTCAACACCACAAGTAAACGAGCTGCGTCGGTGGCCGCCTGTTTGACGGTGCTGTCTTATAT
>CAYZYB010000493.1:0-4574 GCA_964481505.1 uncultured Planctomycetaceae bacterium
ATTGACGATAGGTCGACGACATGACCATTTGCTTGAGCGTACGTTTGATGTCCCAGCCGGATTCGACAAAGTCGACCGCCAGCCAGTCGAGCAAATCGGGATGGCTGGGCCATTCTCCCTGAGCTCCAAAATCTTCCAGCGAACGCACGATGCCTTCGCCGAACAGCATTGACCAGTAGCGGTTCACGGTGACTCGCGCAGTCAGCGGGTTGTTCGGCTGCGTCAGCCAATTTGCCAGGCCGAGTCGATTGGCGGTCGTTCCGGCGGGAAGAGCGGGCAGGGCAGAAGGAACGTTTGGTTCGACTTTGTGATCCTTCATTGGAGATGCATAGTCACCACGAGCAAGGATGAAGGTGTCTCGCATTTTGGGGACATCGTTCATGATCATCACGTTGACGATTGGCTTGCGATATTTAGTAATCTTTGATGACAGGTCGGTCTGCTTTGTTGCGAGCGACTTGTAGGTCTCGTCGACCACGTTCAGGTAATGAGTTCTCAGGACGTTCTGTTCGTCTTCTGAACGCTGATCGGCAGCTTTGGCCAGTAACGGCGCGATGACATCGTTGCCAGCCAACGCGGCGACTTCGGATTCTGCGAGTGTTCGGCTGTAGACGCGGACATCATCGATCAGTCCGGTGAAGTTGGAGCCACCGTTGCGACGGCCAAGATAGAATGGGCTTTTCGATTTGATAGAACCCTTCAGGCTGTTTTGTTCGATCGTCCATTCCCACAACTTGCCGTTGACGTATATTTTGACGCCGGCGGCCTTCTTTGAGCCATCGTAAGTCACGAAGACGTGTTGCCAGGTGTCGGGTTTGAGTTTCTGTTTACTGTTCACTTTGATCGCATCGTTTGGCCATGCGCTAATGATGTGCGGTGCAACTGTTCCGCCGGAAAGATGCATGTCGTAGCCGCGATGGCTGTTAGCGTTGTTCATGCGAGCAATCGGCGCACCGCTGCCAGCGCCTTTCGGTTTGATCCATGCTCCGTACGAGAAACCGTGGCTGCCGTCGAAATCACCGGCGCCGCCGAGATCAACGAAGTTCGCGGCATTGCAGTCGAACGCTTTGCCGAATTTTCCGTCGGACCATCTGGCGGGGCCATTCAGTTTTCCCTTACGTTTTTTGTCTGCCAGGTCTGCGACATTGCGACCTTTGCCTTCGTCCAGTGGGACGTGAACGGTCACGTCGTCAGGGATTGCGGATTGTTGTTCCGCGTTTGCCGCTGCGGTGGCCAGCCATTTCTGAAAGTCTGCGTCCGCTGCCTTTGTTCGTGCTTCGAGCTGTGGTTTCAGTGTGTCAAGCTGTTTTTGCAGTGCGTCGGCCTGCAAAATCCTGTTACTGTCGTGAATGTCGACGACAGGTGCCTGATTGCCTTTGCGAGTTTGCTTGCCAGGATCTGCTGCCTGATTGAAGTACGCGAAGAATTTGTAGTATTCCTCCTGCGTGATCGGATCGTATTTGTGGTTGTGGCACTGTGCGCATTCCATGCTGAGTCCCATCCACACCATCGAGGTTGTTTTGACGCGGTCGATTGCGTATTCGACGCGGTACTCTTCTTCGATAAGCCCGCCTTCATCAGTTGTGGCGTTGTTTCGCAGAAAGCCTGTGGCCACTTTTTGTTCGATCGTAGCGTTTGGAAGCAGATCGCCTGCGAGTTGTTCGAGTGTAAACTGATCGAATGGTTTGTTGCTGTTGTAGGCATTGATGACCCAGTCTCGCCATGGCCACATGTCGCGCGGTCCGTCAGCGTGAAAGACGCTGGTGTCGCCATAGCGAGCGGCGTCCATCCAGACGACCGCCATACGTTCGCCAAAGTGAGGTGAAGCCAGCAGGCGGTTGACCGTTTTTTCGTAAGCGGTGTCGGATGTGTCCGCGAGGAAAGCGTCGATTTCCGCGATGGTCGGCGGAAGTCCGGTCAGGTCGAGTGTCACTCGGCGAAGCAGGCGTTCTTTGTCAGCGTCGTTGTTTGGTTTGAGTCCTTCGGTTGTCAACCGACGCAGAATGAACGCGTCGATCGGGTTGCGAATCCATCTCTGCGGCGAAGTGTCGCCATGATCGGTTGGAGGTTCCGGTTTTGTGGGAGCGATGAATGACCAATGACCTTCGTAGTCCGCGCCGGATTCAATCCACGCTTTGATGATCGCGACTTCTTGGGACTTGAGTTCCACATGCGAATCGGGCGGAGGCATCACGGCATCCGGATCCTTCGATACGATTCTCGCCCACGCCTCGCTCTTTGCTAACCCGCCATCAAACGCCTGACGAATTCCGGCTTCGTTGTCTAACCGCAGGTCGGCTTCACGATGTGCGTCATCGGGGCCGTGGCACTTGTTACAAGTCGCCGACAGGATCGGGCGGACGTCTCGGTTGAAGCGAACGTCGCCGGCTGTTGTTGAAGCCATCAGCGAAACAACGGATATGGCGCAGGCAAGAGATCGTTTCACGGCGAAAACCTGACAAATGTCGGGAAGGCAAAGGTTTGGCGGGAAACCTATCCTACCTTAGCCGTGGTTCTCCAAACAAGTGCCGACTCTTCGTTCGCGGCTATCCAGGAAACGAAATATACTGCGGCGGTACATTATCTGTCAGCCAAACGCCGTTCGGCGAAACGAAAAAGTCGAAGCCATCTGCTTCCATCTGTTTGGCGTCGATCGTCAGTACGACCGCCTGACCGCGGCGCTGCCCAACGCTCGCCGCAAGGTTCTGGTCGACGTGTAGATGGACGTGATGCCGTTTCTGCTTCGTTAGTCCTGTGGTTCGAATGGAATCGACGAACTTTGTTGGCGTTCCGTGGCATAGTACATCTGGCGGCGATGACTTTTCGTACCCAAGTTCGACATCGACGGAATGTCCCTGCGTCGCACGAATGAGCGTTCGGTCTTCACTGAATTGAAATCGCTGCTTGTCGTTTTCAGCAACAACAGTGTGCAGTCCTTCTCGCGAGACTGTGTGGCCCGTGTTTTCGAGTTGTGTGAGCAGCGTGTCCACTGATGTCCACCCGGCGTCGTCGAGAACGATACCGATCTTGTCCGGCTGATGCCGCAGTACAAGACTCAGGAACTTGCTGATCTTCTTTGTTTGTTGAGGGTTCATTGCTGGCTCTGTTTGATAATTGATTTACTGTTAACCACCATAACTCCGGCAGCATTCATGTCATCGATTGCCTCGTCGACATCACCGGGCTGTAGATTGACGCCGCGGCAGCCATCTTCGATCAGCGTTACGGCGAAGCCGAGTTTGCGAGCGTCCAGTTCCGTGAACTTTACGCAGTAGTCCGTCGCCAGTCCTGTCACGAAAACGTGATCGACACCTGCAGTAAGGTCAACTGTCTTTTGGATGTGCGTTGACTGAGATTGGCTCTTTGATTCGCATGTGGCTCGGATCCTGTCGTTGGTGTTGGTATCGGTGAGGCTATTATGATGGGAATCTCCGGGCCAGCGATTGGCCCAGGCTTTGCTCATTCCTTAATTTTCGAAGCAACCTAACCGATCAGTTGTGTGAATCGGAGATCCTTGCCAAACTGGTCTAAATAACTCCGCACCAAAATGAGAACACAACATTTTGCGGGTGGCCGGGGTTGGACTGACCTTGCGAAGGAAACCCCGGGGTTTCACTCGTGCCTCGTTCCAACCCCGGCCACTCAACGCGCTCCAAATTCCACGCGGTTCCATTTAGTAAATCGGTTTCACAACGCCCCTGCCGTGGCTTCACATTTTCAGCGACTCCATTTCATCATTCAAAGTTTGACGACATGACAAAGATCACACTCAAAGCAGACATCGAATTCGGCGTTGTTCCGACTCACATCAAATTCGTCGGCGGATTGGTTCCGGATGAAAATGGTCGACTGCCTCGCGGTGAAGATGGCCGACTGCTTTCTGTTGCCGAGCTTGCAAACTTGCAGGAAATGTCGCCGGTTGCAATCACTGCCGCTCAGGTGCCGCACTTTCCAGGTGTGAACGAACAGGATACGCAGGATTTGTTTGGCGGCATCCGAGAACTCGGGATGAAGCCGCACATGATCATGATGGTCGCTGGTGGAAATCCAATGGACCCGGCGGATGAAGACGGCGTTTGCGAAATGCTCGTCAGCGGATTGAACGCTGCTAAGCAACTCGGAATTGAAAATGTGTCTTCCACATCTATCGAAGAATGGATGAAGCCCGGTGCGGCGACACTTACGGGAGCAGACTTCGACGCCGCTGTGGCACAAAACGTCAAGCTGCACACTCGCGCGGTTCGAGAAGCAGAAGCCGTCGGTAGCTGTATCAAGGCATGGCACATTGAATTTCTGCGCGGGACAGAATTCATGACGTTTACCGATGTTGGAAAGGCATGGCAAATAGCCAAAGCGGCCAACGCGGAACTTGGTCAGCCGTTCTTCAAGATTCTTGTCGATGCGGCTCACTGCGGTGATTCGGATCTGTCCATGGAAGAGAATGCCGCTATCGTTGCGGAAATGGCGGAAGCGGACGGCTTCAGCATGTTCCACGCGTCATCAAAAACGACTCGCGGCTGCCTCAGCACAGACGATGGCTGGATCGGCAACCTGCTGACAGCATGTGCAGCAAC
>CAYZYB010000494.1:0-4569 GCA_964481505.1 uncultured Planctomycetaceae bacterium
AACGATACATGCAGGCGATCGCTCGTATCCCGGAAATCGATTCCGATGATGCTCGGGTTCTGATCGAAAACCAACTGATGAACGATGCGGGAGAATTTATCGACGGTTGCGCCGAAGTGATCAACATCGAAGGACCAAACATCACCGTCAATCGGCATGTAGGACGCGGACATCATCTGCGCGACTACAGCAAACTCATCAAAGACAACGATGTCGACCTGCTGGTGATTAACACTAAAGACGACGACCAACTGGCCATGCATGGCCGAGCGTATTCAATTAGCGTTGAACTGACCGACGTTTCAATGCTGCTGCTTTAAAAGGATGAAAGCTGTGCTATCTGTACTTGACCCCGGTGGAACTCTGCTGTTCGCTGTCGAAGATGCGACTCACGCCGTTCCAGGCTGGATCACCGCCGTTTTCAGCCTGATTCTGGTGGCGATGATCGCGTCACTTGCGCTGGAAGAAAAAATCCACGCCAAGAAGTCCATTATCGTCGGCACGTTTGCCGGATTGTGCCTGATATTAGCAACGGTACTGAAGCTTCTGACCTTCGGTGAAGTCGAATTGCCCGATCATCACATGGTCAATCTTCCGATTTACATCCCATCGATCGACTGGGGCGTGATCACGATCATTTTGGGAGCCAGTCTGTTTGTCGAAGTGACCAGCCGATCCGGAGTTTTCACGTGGATGGCCATCACTCTGACTCGCAAATCCGGCGGTGATCCCTGGCGATTACTGATCTTCTATGGATTGCTGACCGTGTTGTTTTCTGCTGTTCTGAACAACGTGACGGCGATGATCATCATCGGTTCGCTCACAACGGTGTCGCTCAAAAAACTCAATCGCACAGAACTGCTGCTCGGTTTTTTGTTGACGGAAGGCCTACTGACCAACGTCGGCGGCTTGCTGACGTTAATCAGCAGCGTGCCGAACATCATTGTGGGCAAGGCGGCACACATCAGTTTTGCAAAGTTCTTTTTTGTTGCCGCACCGTATGTGCTCGTGACGACCATTGTCACTCTGATTATGGCAAAGTGGTTCTTCCGAATTCAGGGTTTGAAGACGGACGAAGAAAAGGCCGAAGCGAAGCGAATGGTCGACAGCTTTGATCCCAGTGAGAGTATTCCCAGCACGCAGTTCTTCTGGTTTTCTGTCGGTGCTTTGGGCATGTTCATCATCTGTCTCGCTGGCCAGTCGGCGTTACCATTCGGTCTGGATCGGCTTGAGATGGGTTTCGTGGCTTTGTTCTTTGCGGGTGTCGTTCTGCTGGCGTACCGGAATGAAGTCGACAAGTTCTATTCTGCCATCGACTGGGATCTGCTGGCGTTTTTTGCGTCGCTGTTTGTTGTGATTCATGTCATGGAGCATGCGCAGGTGCTGCACCTGATCGGCAATGGCATTGCGAAACTGCTGGAACTTCCCAGTCCGATTAACTCGGCCGTACTGCTGTCCAGCGCAGCCGGGGCAAGTTCGGTGACAGATAACATTCCATTGGCAGCAATGCTCGCTCAAATTCTGGGCAATCTGGAAACGCCGGAAGCGTCGCCGTTTTGGTGGTGCGTTATCTTTGGAGCGAACCTCGGCGGCAATCTTACGCCGATTGGCAGTGCGTCAACCGTCGTCGCAATGACTATCATTCAACGGCAGAAACTGGATCTGTCGTTCGTGAAGTTCGTCAAAGTCGCGGCCCCCTTTGCAGTGGTGCAGATCGTACTGGCAACGATCTACGTGCTCATTGCACTTTGAAACAGCATGACTCCCGCTTTCTTTCGCCGATTGGCTGCGTATAATCGCAGCCATTAGAGTCTCCTCTACGCACTCCACGTTACTGCCACGCAAAAAACGTCCATGAATACATCTGCCCCCGCGTCCACTCGTGTTGATTCGATGAAGCAGTCGCTGTCGGCTGATTCGTCACCACAGGACATCGTGAAAGCTCTCCAGCAAACGCTCCTTGACGAAAAGGACTTTCACCGCCTCTTTGATGCAAAGCTGATTCAGGCACGGCTGGACATGAAACTGCCTGTCACGCAACCGACGTCACTGGAAAATGTTCCGGCGGAGCAGGAAACCGAGTTCCGCAAAGCCTATGTCGATGCCGCACGTTTTGTCGGCACCTTGTTTCTGGAAGATAATAATCTCGGCGACGCATGGGCCTACTTTCGAACAATTGGTGAACCAGAACCAGTCCGGGCCGCTATCGAAAAAATCAAAGTTCCGCGAGAGCCGGACGAAGAGTTCGACCAGATCATGAACGTCGCCTTGTACGAAGGTGCTCACGTCGCACGTGGCCTGGAATTTCTGCTGAAGACTCACGGAACGTGCAACACCGTCACGGCTTTCAGTCAGATGCAGCAACAGATGTCGCTGGAAGAGCGACGCGAAGCTGGCGCGATGATGGTGCGCAACATCTACGAAGACCTGCAGGCGAGTGTACGGCGCGAGGTGGAATCGCGGATGCCCGTGCTTTCACCCACCGCGTCGCTTACCGAACTGATCACTGGCCGCGAATGGTTGTTCGCTGACGGCAACTATCACATCGATGTTTCTCACCTGCATTCCACGGTGGGTTTCGCTCGATCACTTCATGCGGAAGATCCGGAACTGAAGTTGGCGATCGAACTGTGTGCGTATGGATCAAAACTGGCCTCGCAACTGCAGTATCCAGGCGATGTTCCGTTTGATCAGTATTACGCCGCTCACCATCATTTCCTGTCGGCTCTCGCGGGCGATGACGTCGATGCGGCACTGGCGTGGTTCACCAAACGACTCAAAGACGAACCGGACGAACCCGATCAGCAACTCATTGCATTCGTGCTGCTTGACCTGGCACAGCGCGTGGACCGAACCAGCGAAGTGCTCAAAGAGACGTTGGAATTTGTCGGCAAAATGGAAGACCCGAATGGGTTTTCGTTCAGCCAGTTGTGCGTGGAACTCGACCTTCAGGATGAACTGGAACAAGCCGCCACAGCCAACGACGATGTATTGGGATTCGCAATTGCAAGGCTGACGAAGCAGTAGGTTTTTCTGCGGTGTGGCAGCAAATTGTTGCCTTTGAAATGGGTGGCCGGCGTTGGACTGAACTTGCTAAGGAAACCCGGGGTTTCGACTTTGTCTGCGACGTGCTCCGATGGCGGCGCGTCGTCCATAATGCAGCTCAGGAGTTGATTCCGAAAATCCAATCCTGAATCTGGAATTGCGTCCGAGCCGCTCGAACTGGTTCAGTTGAACTCGCTTCGCGGCGGTCAGTAAGTCCACAATTGAACAACAGCTACAATCTGGCCTGCAGTGGTTGTACTGTGCCCGTTCGCGAATAAAAACGATCGGATTGCCAGAACGAAATCCCTCTTCTTTATCCTGTTGGTTCTGTAAATTCTGCCAAAAGCAGGAGTCACCTCAAGCCGTTGCGCAACCGCCGAACGTCTATCCAGTGTTACGAAAACACGGCGTCGACGGGACTCCCGTTGCCGTCTTCGGTTACGTAGAACGGGCGGCGTTCTACGTCGAGTGCTGTGCGTGGATTGATTCCCATTGCCTTGAAGATTGTGGCGTGCAGGTCGGTGACGGGAACCGGATTTTCTACGGCGATACAGGGACGTTCGTCTGCCGTTTTCCCGTAAACAAAGCCAGCCTTTGTGCCGCCCCCAAACATCGCGACAGATGTTCCACCTGTGAAGTGCCGGTGGAGCCCATAGTGTTTCATTTCTTTCAACACATCCGTCTTGGCTCGCGACTGATCGGGAGCGTTACTGCCGGGAACGCCTTCAATAATCATGTCGCGGCTGAATTCGCTGGCGATGACGACCAACGTGCGGTCCAGCATGTTGCGGTCTTCGAGATCGCGAATCAGCTGTGCAATCGGACGATCGATTTCCTGCTTCATGCGGACCAGTGTTTCGTGACCGTTTTCGTGAGTGTCGTAGTGTAAAAACGGCACGTATTCGGTGGTGACTTCGATAAACCGCGAACCGGCTTCGAGCAGTCGACGAGCCAGCAGGCATCCTCGACCAAACCGACCGGTATCGTACGCTTTGCGAACTTCATCGCTTTCCAGCGACAGGTCGAACGCATTGCGATCTTTTGAGCTTAGCAGTTTGTGAGCGTTATCGACCGACTTCACCATTGACTGGATGTGATAGTCGCTCACGAGATCTTTGTCGGCCTTGGCTTCGATCATCTTCTTTAAGACGTCGTAACGTTTTCGAAATCGAGCTGCCGTCATTCCTTTGGGAGGACGAACAGAACGTGCGGCGTCTTCAGGGTACGGCAGGTTGAAAGGGCCGTATTCGGTACCGAGGAATCCAGCGGTGGTGAACGCCTTGAGTTCTTCAGATTCGCCGACACCTTCCAAACGCTGTCCGATATTGATGAATGGCGGAATGACTTCGTTGCGAGGGCCCAGCAATCGAGCCATCCATGCGCCGATGTGAGGAGCCGCGACGGTTTGAGGGGGGACATAGCCCGTATGCCAATGGTACTGATGGCGGGAATGCAGAATCTTGCCAAGGTCAGGCTGAATGGCCGACCGAATCAGCGTCCCGCGATCCATGATCTGTGCGACAT
>CAYZYB010000495.1:0-4568 GCA_964481505.1 uncultured Planctomycetaceae bacterium
TTCTTGGAGTTTGCATTTTTCGACCATAGCTCTTCACCATCTTCCGCGTTCAGTACCAGCAGTTTGCGTTTGTCGAATGCGCCGGAAAGAAACTGTTTCCAATAATGCCCGTTGGCGTTGGCACCACACAGCACGACATGTTCGTTGGCATACATCAGCGTCAGACTACCGCCACCCGCGCTGATATCGGTTGTGTCGGTGACGTTGACAGGGTTGTCCCACAGCTTTTTGCCCGTGCGGCGGTCAATCGCGACGGCTTTCCGAACGTCGAATGCCTTCATTTCGGCTTCGGCTTTCTTTGCCGCGTCGCCCGTGAGTTCTTTAAGCTCACCCTTGTCCTGCAGATATAGCTGCTGACGTTCTTCTGGTGTGATTGAACTGTCGACGAAGTACACGCGTTTTGGGCCAACGGCGATGGTGGTGTGCAGTATGTTTTCGCCTCGATACATCCACGATCGTTCGTTTGTTTTTGTGTCGAATGCAAACACAGCATCAGTCTGGCTCTTCACGGTTCTGCCGCGACGACGGAGGCGTTTTTCCAGTTCGGCACGAATGGTACTGGTGCCGAACAGCTGGCCGTTATCGTAGGCCAGGTAGGCCCACGCGCGTTCGATGCCGTCGGAAGATTCAGGTGTCTTGTATTCGGCGATGACCTTGCCGGTTGCGGCGTCGAGCGCTGTGCAGGTGTCGTCGACCGCGACGTACAATGCGTCGTCGCTGGCGGCGAGATTGTGAGTTTCTCGGTTATTGAATACGCCCGTTCGAATGGCGCCCGGGTTTTTGTATTCCCACAGGAACGTTCCGTTATAAGCATCGTATGCCATCACACTGTCGGTGCCCTGGATGAACATCCGACCGTTTGTGGAAAGCGGCGCTCCGGCGGCTTCGTGTCGGTTGATCATGGCGCTCGGCCCTGGATCGCCGTACCAAAGGACTCCCAGGCCTTCTTTGATACGATGGTCTTCTGTGTACGACGTGTTGGCAGCATTGCCGTACTGATGCGACCAGTCACCGGCTCCCGCGAGTTTTCCGCGTGTTAGCATAAATGTCGGCGCGTCGGCGACGAGATCCCCTTCGTCTTCGATGTACATCTGCGTTAGCCATTCGATCATGGCTTGATCGTTTACGTCAGAATCCGGGGCGTTGGCCGCTCGAGTCAGAATGGCGGCACCACCGCAAGGCTTCAACATTCGCGCCACGTCGCTGGGTTTTGCCGGCAACTTTCCTGTTAACAGGTGTGATTCAGAAACGATGAGGTTGGCGAAATAGTTGGCGAACGGGATTTTGTCGAGCGGGACAGACACGATCGTCACGCGAGTGGCATGGACGCCTGCTTTCTCGAGAGCTTCTCGCGAAGATTTCGCTTTTTGTGCATCGGGCTCGACGCCGATGACTGCAAGTTGGCTTTGTTGAGCGAGTTCGAAAGCCAGCCGTCCGGTTTCGCTGCCCAGCACAAGGCAGTATCCGGTTCGCTGATTGCTGCTGTCGAGCATTCGTTTTGCCGTCTGCCTGTACAGCTCCGTTAATTCATCTTCCGCGAATGGGCTGGTGTAGGGTTTTGGCCAAACAGTAGCCGCGGATGTTTCGGGGTGTTGACTGTGGAACGAATACACGCGACCGCTGTCTGTGCTTGCGGTGAGCACGTTGCCTGCGGTCGAAAGACCTCGCACATTTCCCTTGATGACCTGTTCCCAAACCTTTTTCCCGTTGGATCGATTGAGTGCGATCAATTGATTTTGACCACCGGCGAAGACGAGATTTTCTGTTGCGATCAACACATCATCGAAGTCGCTCGCGTATTCCCAGATAATTCCGACCTTGGTGTATTCTTCCATTTTCTGTTTTGCTTCGGCCAGCTTCTTTTTGTCATTGCGATATTCTCGCGTTTTCAAAAACCACTTCTGTTTTTCCTGACTCGCCTTTGCATGTTCGGCGCGGTTGACGCAGAAGATTCTTTCGCCGTCCATCAGATAAGCCAGTTCGCCAGCCAGGACCATCTGCCGACCGTTGATCCAGGACGCTCCGACGTTGCCCGTCTTTTCTTCCATGGCCAGAAAGTGATGCGGGCCTCCGGCATAAATTTGATTATCGCCGAGTAGCGCTTTTGTGCCGCCGACAACGCCGCCAGCGGACGTTCGCCACGAGTGCTTTTTCTGAAAGACGATTTCGCCCGTGGTTTTTGAGATACCGACCGGAAGCGATCGTCCCGACGGGACGAATAGCAGGTCGTCGTTTGCCAGCAGGTAGCCTTGCGGAGACAGGTCGTTGCGTCCGGCATTCTGTTCGCTGATGGTGTCGTTCTTCCAAATGATCTTGCCATCTTTTGCGTTGGCCGCACACAGGTAGATCGTTTCGTGAGGAAACACGCCTGCTCCGAAGTAGGCTGTTTCATGGTCGATCAAAACGCCCGTTCGCACAGGCCAGCGAGAAATCATTTCACCTCGGGAAAGCAGTCGGTCGTCTTTCGCACCAACGCGCATCTTCCACACAAGTTCGCCGTTGTCGGCTTTCAGGCAGTAGACAAAGCCATCGTCGGAACCGAAGTACACGTTGCCGAAGGCGAGTGTTGGGGCAAGTCGAATCGGTCCGTCGGTATAAAAGTTGAAAACAGGTTTGCCGGTTTTCGCGTCGACGCAATGCAGCCGATGGTCAACCGTGCTGCCGAAGTAAGCTCTGCCGTTCTGCAGGACAACCTGCATCGCGTCATCGAAATTGACGCGATGTTTCATTTCGTGTCCTTCGATCGGTGCGTCACGCGGGCCGGACCAAGCCATTTCAGGTTTGCTGGCCGCTTTGTAGGTCCATGCATGTCGTAGCGGCAGATCGATTTTCGTTTCCGAAAAACCGGCGCGGTCGTTTCCGTTTAAGTACGCTGGCCAGTCCGCTTTCGCTGCCTGCGGCGATGCAATGATTGAACAAAACGCGACAGCAACAGAAACGCGAAGGTTTAACATGGCAGGATTCCGATCGAGGGAATGCGTTGGGAGGGAAGCGGCCGATAAACAGTCTGTGTTGAGACCAGACGTTTGTGTAGTTTGGCAGAGTCGTAGTCGAAAAGCGAAAGCTCAGGCAGTGATTACTTCGTTTGTTTCTTTTTCTTTCTGGTCGTGTTTTTCTTCTGTTTTTTGCGTTCGTCCTTCTTTGGGCCGTAGGTCGCAATCAGAATTTCATCGACTTTCGAGCGATCGTTACGATTTGCGAAGGCCGCCAGCATTGGGTCGGCCGTCTTTTTCATGTGTGACGTCAGCTTGCTTTGCAGGGAACTTAGCGTCGATACATGAGTCGGGTCATCAATCAGATTGTGAAGGCAGTTTGGATCGTTCTTGAGGTCGTATAGTTCTTCCGGAACGCGATGCCGAAACAGATCGATTCTCGCCTGGATTGACGTGTCTGTTTTGGCGGCTTCGTTCATGGCCGCCATTGTTTTGCCCTCGTTGTTGTTTCGATACCAGTACTTACCATCGCTGAACGGGTTGTAGATGTATCCGAATTCCGCCGTCTGAACACAACGCATTGGCACGGCAGCTCCGCCAGCTTTGGAATCGATTTGAGTGAAGACCTGGTCACGGCCCGTCTGAGTTTCACCTTTCAGTAGCGACAGAAACGACCGACCGTCCAGTCCTTTGGGTGGGGTTACTCCAGTGGCTTCCATGAATGTCGGAAAGAAGTCGACGACAGATACGAAGTGCGTGTTGTCCTGTGTGCCAGGCTTCACGATCTCTGGCCAGCGAACCAGCAGCGGGCTGTGTGAACTATGAAACCACGTGTTGCACTTGGCAAATGGAACGGCGATCCCGTTGTCGGTGATGAACAGAACCAGCGTGTTGTTCGCGGCGCCTGATTCTTTCAGCGCCTGCATCACTTTGCCAAACGTGTCGTCCAGTCGCCGCGTGGAATTCAGGTAGGTCGCAAGTTCCGCTCGCACGCCCGGAAGGTCCGGCAGAAAACCGGGTACGTCGACATCTTCCGGCTGATAGACCTTCGATGGCATCGCGGCGCCTTTGGTCAGTTTCTCCGGATCGCAATATGGACGATGTGGGTCGTGTGAATTGACCATGAAGTAGAACGGCTTGTTCGCGTCCGCACACTGCTTCAGAAACAGCCGACTGCGTTCGTAGTACAACTGCGGGTTGCGTCCGTTGCCAAGATCTTTCTGATCGTAGTGATAGTCCCACTCCATCGAGTTCTTGGGCGTGGAATGCTTGAACTTGCCGAGGATTCCCGTGTGATAGCCGGCCGCCTTTAAGGTTGTCACGATGTCCGGCACGTCTTCGCGAGCGGGCATGAAACCCATGGCTCCCGAACGATGGCTGTAACGTCCGGTGGCAATGACGGCTCGACAAGGTGCACAAATCGCGACGTTCACGTGAGCTCGATTGAACCGCAGACCTTCGGCTGCAAACGCGTCCAGGTTAGGTGTCAGATCTGCTGGTTTGCCGCCATATACGCCGAGCGACTCGGCGTGCAGGTCGTCTGCCGTAAACAGAAGGATGTTCGGACGCTCCGCCGCATTCGCGACGGATGCAATGGCAACGATGATTGTGAGCGAGCAAAGGGCAGGGCGGTTC
>CAYZYB010000496.1:0-4550 GCA_964481505.1 uncultured Planctomycetaceae bacterium
ACACAAGCCGGCCGCCCGGTCGAAGTTGTTCATAAGCCGTCAGTAACAACCGTGTTTGCAACTGGATGAGTTCTTCCATGTCCGATTCAACGAATCGCCAGCGAGCTTCCGGACGACGCGACAGGACTCCGGTGTTCGAACACGGAACGTCAACCAAAACCGCATCATACGGCCCCGGCGGTATATCCGAACCATCGCGTTGAATCAGAGTCGGCTGAACACTCGACAGCTTCAAACGCTCGACACTTTCGAACACGCGTTCCAAACGCTGTTCCGAAACGTCGCATGCGATGATCGTGGCCTGTTCGTTGCTGATCTCCGCAAGATGTGTCGACTTGCCACCAGGAGCTGCGCACATGTCCAGAATTTTTTCGCCGGGTTTCGGCCAGACAAGTTCGGCGACCTGAATGGCCGATTCATCCTGCACGGACCACCAGCCCTCATTGTAACCAGGCAGCGCAGTCACGCGCGATGCGTGAGCCAGTTTTAGTGACCAGTCGTTGTACCCAGGAGTCACGTCAACACCGTGTTCCTGCAGTGCTGCCTTAACTTCGTCGACGGTTGTTGCCAGCCGATTGACTCGCAAAATTGTGGCCGGGACAGCCATGCTGTGAAAACAGGCCTTCATCAAATCAAAACGGGACATCCGTTCGGCCCAGCGCCGCGCGATCGCGCGAGGCAGCGAAAAAGCGACGCCCGCATATTCCATGATATCGGTCGTGGGATCTGGCAGGAGATCGGTCGTTAGCTGACGAAACTGGCCATCCAGAAACGGCACGGCGTTCGCCGCCGGCGCATCGGTCGTTTCCCCCGTCACCAGCCTCGCAATACTTCTTAGCACACCATTTGCGAACCCGCACCAGCGGCTGTATCCCACTTGACGAGCCAACTCGACAGTGGTGTCGACGGCGGCATGCTCCGGAGCTCGCGAGAACAACACCTGCCAGGCTCCCAGTTGCAGCAGTCGCCACAGGTCGGGCTCGACATTCGAACGAGGGCGCGATATCTGAGCGGCGATGATTGCGTCCAGCGTTCGACGACGACGAATGACGCCGGACGAAAGGTCGACCGCCTGTCCGCGATCCTGCGGTGTCAGTGCGTGAAACGAATCGGCGTCGCTTAGGATCTCCGAAAGAAACCTTCCGCTATCGTCGTACTGTTGCAGCGCATACCAAGCCAGCATTCGTCCGGACTGAAAGCCATCAAAGACGACCGCTTCGGTTTCGGAAACCGGCCGTTGCTGTCGTGTCGGCCATGAGCCGCGTCCTGATCTTCTGTGCCCTTTTTTCACACTGTTTCCTGTTTCGCACGAACGTATTCGTTGAGTCTTAAATCCTGGGGAATTGATGGATAATGTGTGGTCAAGATTGTGACAAAGCAGAGTCGTTTCGCACTCACCGCCATGCACCGCTTTAAGAAATCGGCCGGAAGAAATAGATCGTGCAAACGTCGCACGATCAACCGCGGACACCGCACAGGTTTTCAAGGTCGTCGAAATATCGCGGATAAGTTTTGTCGGTACAGCCTGGGTCCAGAATATTGATTCCAGCGGCTCGCAAACCCAGCAGAGAAAAGCTCATCGCCATTCGGTGGTCGTCATAGGTTTCGATGTCAGCCGGCTGTGGGATTCCGGGATAGATGGTGAGTCCGTCGTCGAATTCTTCAGCACGAATTCCCGCGCGACGTAACTCTGTCACCACGGCCGTAATGCGATCTGTTTCTTTGTGTCGCATGTGACCCACGCTGCGAATCGTGGTCGGCGAGTCGGCGAAAACCGCCACAGTCGAAAGCGTTTGAGCGGTGTCGCTGATGGCGTTCATGTCGATATCGACACCGTGCAGCGGACGTCCGGTAACGGTCACGGAATCGGGCCCCCATTCGACATTACACCCCATTTTTTCCAGAGCTGTGGCGAACTCAACGTCACCCTGCAAAGCGTTTTTGGTGAGTCCTTCAACAGTCACGCGTCCACCGGTGACAGCGGCAACGCCAAAGAAATAACTCGCCGCAGAAGCATCGGGTTCGATGTCGTAATTCTGCGCTGTGTACTGTTGCGGAGAAATCGAAAACGACGTCAGGTCCGCGGGATGAGCGACCTCCACGCCAAACGTTTTCATCATCTCCAGCGTCATTGTCACATACGGTTTCGAAACCAGTTCACCGTCCACATCCAGCTGAACGGTATTCGCCGCCGCTGGAGCACTCATCAGCAGACTGCTCAGAAACTGACTCGAAATATCACCGCGAATTTTTGCAACGCCGCCCTTCAACGGACCGCCGCCCGTCGTGACCGGAGGACAACCGGTGGACTGGTTTTCACAACGAACGCTTCCGCCGAGATCGTTGAGTGTGTTGACCAGATCGATGATCGGACGCTCCCGCATGCGTTCGACACCATCCAGTCGATAACGCCCAGCGCCAAGTGCGCAAAGTGATGTCAAAAAGCGAATGCTGGTTCCGCTGTTTTCCAGCCAAAGTTCCGCTTTGTCAGCGGCTACGTGGCCCTGGCATCCAGACACGCGACAAACGGCATTCGACTTGTCATGTTCAACATTGATCCCCAATCGCCTGAGACTCTCCAGCATGACCTGCGTGTCTTTGCTGTCCAGCACTCCAGTGAGTTCCGACACACCGTTCGCCAGCGCGGCAATTACCAAAGCGCGATTGGTAATACTCTTGGAACCGGGTGGACGAATGTTCCCTGATACCGGGCCCTCCACTGGAGTAATCAGTTTCGCGGATGTCATAAATGGAACGGAACGGAAGGGTTTGGGAGGCGAAATTCGGCCAGACGCCGTTGATCGGTCCACCATACTGAACGGACAAGACGGCCTCCAACATCCTCAGGCAGCCAAATTGGGGGATTCCTGGGAATCCCGGCGGCGATTCCGAATTCGAACGCCTCTGAGAAAGCGGAAAATTGGGATATTTGAAACAACTAACCGTTTTTAATGGGTAAGTAGTTCAGGTAGCATGGGAGTTCAGGGTTATATGCCAGCATTGCAAACCACACGTTTAATAAACAAACCAGAAAATAGAGGACAAAAAAATGAAACGCTTTGCGCTTTCAGCTGCACTGCTTGCTGCAGCCATGATGGGTACGACAGAACAGGTTAGCGCCGGTCGCGGGCTGTTTTCAGGCGGATCCTTCGGATCAGCAGGATCAAGTGCTGGATCTTCCGGCGGTGCTTCTTATGGGTCTGCCGGATCATCAGCGGGCTCGTATGGATCACTTGGAGCACTTTCGGATTCTTCAGGCGGATCGTCCGGTGGTTCTTCTGGCGGACCGATCAAACGTCTGGCGAAGCGACTTTCCAAATCCAGCGGTGGTTCAACTGGATCGAGCGGCAGCTACGGTTCTGCTGGTAGCTCTGGCGGATCGTATGGCTCTGTTGGCGCCAGCACCGGCTCGTCTGGCGGTTCATCAGGTGGTCCGACACGACGACAGCTTCGTCTTGAAGAACGCCGAGCTCGCCGAGCTGCATCTCACGGATCAAGCGGCGGCGCATCAACTGGTTCCAGTGGTGGAGCTTCTCACGGCGGGTCTTCGGGAGCACCGACTCCTGTTTATTCTGTTCCGGCTCCAGCAGCTTCCCACGGTGGCGGAAGCTACGGTTATCACTCAGCTAACAACGTATCGTCACCATATCGAGTAGCAGCCACTCGACCGGCTGCTCCAGCCACACGTTTCGTGGTAAAGGCTGCACCAGCTCCAGCTGTTCAGCAACCAACCTTCGCGTATGTCGTTGTGACGCTTCCGGAAGATGCGATACTTTATCTTGGTGGAAACAAAACCAGCACGACAGGAGCTGTTCGCAAGTTCAAAGTGCCAGTAGCCAATGATGCGGTGTCTCAGGACTATGCTGTGCGAGTTGTTTTGAACCGAAACGGCCAGAACTACGTTGCGAAGAGCACAGAAACGCTGGAAGCCGGCAAAACGGTCAGTGTGAAAGTGAACGACGTCGCAGCCAGTGCAGATGTTCAGGTAGCCGCTCGTTAAGCAACGAACGCTTCTAACACGCAGTCAAAAAAAGAGTGGTCGGGGTTGAGCATCGTCTCAAATCCTGGCCGCTCTTTTTTCGTTAAGTTGTTCCGTGGAAGCACCGTACTGAGGTCATCCACGCGACGACTCGACAACCGTCGCCGACGGATAAACGATTTGCCATTGATGAAAGTCGTGGCAACACACACACACATTTCACGCGACGACAACTTCAACCTTAATCCTGCAACAGCTCAAACAGCGTTTGCGTTCTTAGCACTGCCGCGTTGTCCGGAAACGTGTGGAACGCGTGCACCACCAGGCCTTCCGGCAGAATGTCACACTTTAGCATGCTGATGCAGTTCGGGCTCTGAGGCGTCGCACCAGGCATACTTAGTGCCAGCGTTGCCTTTGTGGCATCCATCTCGAATTCTCGGTGCAGTTGCAGGTAAACGTCCAGCGGGACATTTTCCAGCTGATAGCTGCAGTGGTATCGCACGGTTGGAAGATCGATCATATGCGTCCGATATCCAATCAGTCGCCGTTCGACCACGCGGCCGTTTTCGGG
>CAYZYB010000497.1:0-4546 GCA_964481505.1 uncultured Planctomycetaceae bacterium
GAGCTTGCTCAGGAAACCCCGGGGTTTCGCTCGTGTCTCGCTCCAACCCCGACCACCTTTTCCAGCTTCGCGACTTTCTGCGACTACACCCAAATACGTCGTTCTCAATCCAGGGTCTTGTTGCCGGTTTTTCAGGTGTGGGCGGCGCGACGCTTCTGATATGACGATGCAACGACTAAATTTCCGTCTTGTCAGCTCCAGGGAAGCTAATCTCGCGTTTTTCGAGGTTAGCGGCGACAACCTTAAGGGTAAGTAATTCATGTCTGAGGCAGAAAACTCAGCTCACAAAGATTTTGTTCGTCAGATCATCGAAGCCGACAACGCTTCCGGTAAGTGGAAGGGGGTTGTGCACACTCGCTTTCCGCCGGAACCCAATGGTTACCTGCATATTGGCCATGCTAAGTCGATTTGTCTGAACTTCGGGATTGCCAGTGAGTATGGCGGGAAATGCAATCTGCGTTTCGACGACACCAATCCGGAAAAGGAAGAGGTGGAATACGTCGAATCGATCAAAGCCGACATCAAGTGGCTTGGCTTCGACTGGGAAGATCGCCTCTTCTTTGCGTCCGACTACTTCGAGCAACTATACACCTGGGCTGAACAGCTGATCACTGACGGCAAGGCCTATGTTTGCAGTCAAACGCTCGAAGAAACGCGTGCCGGGCGTGGAACGGCAACGGAACCAGGCACCGACAGTCCGTACCGTAGTCGCAGCGTCGACGAAAACCTCGCCCTGTTCCGCGGGATGCGAGCGGGAGAATTCGACGAAGGCGAACACGTTCTCCGCGCAAAAATCGACATGACTCACAAGGTCATGTTGCTTCGCGATCCGATCATGTACCGAATTCGCAAAGTCGAACATCACCGCACCGGCGACGCATGGTGTATTTATCCGACGTACGATTTCACTCACGGTCAGTCTGATTCGCTGGAAGGCATCACTCACAGTATCTGCACGCTGGAATTCGAAAACCGGCGACCGCTGTACGATTGGTTCTGCGAAAACCTCGGCATTCATCATCCGCAGCAGATCGAATTCAACCGACTGAACCTGACGTACACCATGATGAGCAAGCGACGGTTGTTGCAGCTTGTCAATGACGGTCATGTGGACGGATGGAACGATCCTCGCATGCCAACGATTTCCGGGCTGCGACGTCGTGGCTACACACCAGAATCCATTCGCAATCTTTGTGCTGCCGTTGGAGTGACCAAGCACAACGCTCTGTCTGACATGGTGCTGTTGGAAAATCAGATTCGGGAAGAACTGAACAAAACAGCCGAACGTCGTATGGCCGTTCTTGATCCGCTGAAAGTGATCATCACCAATTTTCCGGAAGGCGACGCGGAAGAACTGGACGCCATCAACAATCCGGAAGACGAATCAGCTGGTTCTCGGAAGGTCCCGTTTGGTCGCGAATTGTACATTGAACGAGAAGACTTCATGGAAGATCCTCCTCGGAAATTCTTCCGACTGGGACCAGGTCGCGAAGTCCGCCTTCGCTGGGCGTACTTCATTAAGTGCAATGAAGTCATCAAAGACGATGCCGGCCATATCACGGAAATTCACTGTACCTACGATCCCGAGACCAAAGGCGGCAACGCGCCGGACGGTCGCAAAGTGAAGGCCACGCTTCATTGGGTGAGTGCCGCGGAATCGATCGACGCGGAAGTCCGGCTTTATGATCACTTGTTTGTGTCCGAAGATCCGGATGATGTCGAAGACGAATCACTCGACTGGCGTTCGAATCTGAATCCTGATTCACTAACCGTCGCTAACGCAAAGCTCGAACGTTCGCTGGCCGGATCGGAAGTCGGTTATCGTTGTCAGTTCGAACGCAAAGGTTACTTCTTCATCGATCAGGACAGCACGCCCGATAAGCTGGTGTTTAATCGGACGGTGACTTTAAGAGATGCCTGGGCGAAGCAGAAAAAGAAGAAATAGTCATGCAGCCCACCGAATTCCTTGCCACTCTGGAAAACGACGGAGCTGTGGTGACAGTCCGCAACGACATCCGCAGCGTCGCCAACTTTGGCGATTCCGCTAACGAGCTTCGTTCTGCGCTGTCAGCGTCTGTTGTTTGTCCGCTGCCTCATCTGATTCGGATTCGAGCGACAGGCAACGACCGTGCGAAGTTTCTTCACAACTTCTGTACGGGAAACGTGAACGCGCTGCAGAGTGGTGAAAGCTGCGAAGCGTTTTTCACGGACGTAAAAGCGAAGATTCTTGCTCACGGAATCGTTTTGGCGACGCCCGAATCTCACGAAATCTGGATGCTGCCCGGCGACGAATCCGCAATCGTCAAGCATCTGAATAAGTACATCATCACGGAAGACGTTACGATCGAAAGTGTCGAAGGGCAGACGGCGATTGCCGTTATTGGCCTCGAATCCGCGGCAGTTCTGCAGTCCGCCGGCTTCGCTCTGAACTCCGACGCTGATAGTTGCGTGGTCAACGCCGAATTCGGTCGACTGTCATTGACCTGGGCCGATGCGGACGTCTCGATCGTGTCTGTTGATACCGCATCTGCAGCGCCAGCGTGGGAAAAGTTCAAGACAGCAGGAGCGATTCCATCCGGCCACGATGTCTTCGACCACTTCCGAATCATGGAAGGTTACCCATTGATCGGCACCGACATGACGGAGGAGAACATGGCTCCGGAAGCCGACCGCAACGGTCAGGCCATTTGCTACACAAAAGGCTGTTACCTTGGCCAGGAACCGATCGCTCGTCTGGACGCCATGGGGCACGTGAATCGGAAGCTATTCAAAGGCACAGCGCGGGTTGTCTCAGACACGGCGTCTTCTGAATCTGCGACCGATCTGTTCGAGGTGACGTCCGCGTCGACAGTTTTGCAGAGCGATATTCCTGTTCTGACCGTGTTGCCCGTGAAATCTGTCGTTCCGTCGCAGCCGGTCAGTGCGAAACTGTCGGATGGTAGGGCCGTTGAAATTACGGTCTGAGTCGTTTCAGCGGCTTCACGTTGGGCGGTGGCGAAATTCAATTGCCCGTCAGGTTACAAAGAGTGGCCGCTGCGGCGTCGATGCGTTCTGATTGAAGCAGTACGGGGTGATGCAGCGTTAGCAGATGGTTGTGCAGTTGTTCGGAGTGATGAAGTGTGCCAGCCGTTCGAAAACGTCGCTGGCTGTGGATCAAATGCAGTGCCGGAAAAGCCGGGTCGATCGCGACGCCCTGTTCTCGCGCGGACGTTGTGAATTTTTCGCGGGTGGATGTTTGCTGTGCTGAGGGCGAGTAGTGGAAGGCGACCTTGTAGAATGCAGGGGTCGTCTGATCGTCTGTGTGGAGTTCCGTGATTGTGACTGGACTGTCAGCGGGTAAGGCGTCAACAAACCGCTGCACGTTTTCCAAACGCAACCTGGTTTTCGTCGGTAACTGTTCAAGTTGAGGCAGCAGCACGGCCGCCTGCATTTCGGATAAAGGGTACGCATCGTTTCCGCGCTGAGTGTAGAGTTTAATCCTCTGATTCAGTGTTGCATCGCTTGTCAGGATCGCGCCGCCGCGGCCCGCGGTGAGTAGTTTGCTGCCACCGAAACTCAGAACACCGATGTTTCCGATAGAACCCGCTGGCCGGTCGTTCAGGATTCCGCCGGCAGCCTGGCAGGCATCTTCGATGACAACAACGTTGTGCTGTTCCGCGATCGCTTTGATGTCGTCGATTCGAGCGAAACAACCGTGAAGGTGCGAACAAATGATCGCACGCGTTTTGTCTGTGATCGCTGCGTCCAGTCGTTTCGGATCGAGTGCCGGGATTCCGGGAAGTGTGTCGACGAGTACCGGAGTTGCTCCAACGGTGAGCACATTCGCGAAGTTGGCTTTGTAGTCGTACGCTGCAAGGACAACTTCGTCTCCAGCATCTACCTTCGCCGCTCGCAGTGCTAATTCGACTGCCGATGTGCCGCTGCTGCAAAGCGTAACATGTTCGACGTTGTGAAATTCGGCCAGCGAATCACGCAGCCGTTCACAGTGCGGTCCGTGATATCGCCCCCAACTGCCGTCCTGAAGCATCGATTCGAATGCGGCGCGGATTGCGTCATCTGTCACCGGCCAATCGGGTGGCAATTCAGATTCGCTGGAGGCGTTGGTCAAGAGGATTCGCCTTCTTCGGCTTCCCGTGATTCGTCGCTGGCCTCAGCGTCCGTTTTGGGGGCATCCGGCAGCGGCACGTCGACCTGAATTTCTTCACCCTGCAATCGAGTTGGGTAGGTGGCCGTTTTGATTCCGCTTTTTCTGTTATCCAGCCACGTTCCGTCTTTCACGCTAAAGCACCATGCGTGCCATGAACACATGACGGAACCATCTTCCGCGACCGGACCGTCGGACAGTGAAGCTCCCATGTGAGGACAAAAGTCGTTGATGGCAAAGTAATCACCTTTGTGCAGAAAGACGCCCACCATCGTTCCATTGACGGGAAAACAACGCCCCTGCCCTTCCGGAATATCTCCAATCTTTGCCACCGTCTGAAATTCAGACATCTCTTCTCCTACGGCGGGACGGCCCGCCAGCCGATGCGAGCCGATGTTCGGA
>CAYZYB010000498.1:0-4546 GCA_964481505.1 uncultured Planctomycetaceae bacterium
GTGTATCACCGTTGGTTAGTGTGCCATCGATATTGTCAGATGGGCAGAGGAATTCGCTAAGAATGGTCTGTACGGCTGTAAAGTTGGGGTTTGCAGCTGCTGTCCAGGTGCCACGAAGCGGTCCTGATGATGCATGCATCGCACCACCGGTTGCAAGGTCCAAGTCCATGCTCTGGTAAAGAGGCGATTGTTCAAGGTAGGGCAAAAGGGCGATGTTCGCCGTGTGGTTCAGTGTGTAATTCATCCCGTTAGACCCCGCTGGAGCAGGACGGGCGGTCGTTTGCGCGTTGTTGGTTGTTCCGTTTGTCGCTCCGTTGGGAAAACGGCCATACACATCGTGATAATTGTGCAGGGCGATCCCAATCTGCTTCAACTTGTTCTTACACTCAGTTCGGCGAGCAGCTTCGCGGGCCTGCTGGACGGCTGGTAGCAACAGCGCGATAAGAATTGCGATGATCGCAATCACCACCAACAGCTCAATCAGCGTAAACCCTGACTTTCTTCTCGTTCTTGGAACAACGTTCATTTCAGACTCCTTGGTAGGAAAAATATGATACTGAACAACTGATCTTGAGGACGACGTGCCCGCAATAACCCATTGATCGTATAATTAACTAGACTCAGTAATCAACGATTCCACGCAGTAAATTCTTCCGGAAATCAAGAATCCCATTAAGGATGGCCCTTGGTAAATCCTGTAATGCCGAAGCACACACCGATTTAAAGGACGGCCGTACCCAGCATCCTGCTTAGCTTGCGTGGATTACACCCCCACCGCATCACACAGTACATTGGGAATATCTACGGAGCGTCACAAAGCAAAATGTGTGACTTGATCGGTTCCTCCGACCATAAAACAGCAATGGGAATCCTTTGGAATTGGTACTCAGCCCGTCGCTGAGGCAACAGGTCAGCGGTTAACGAGGCATTTTGTTTGGAATTTCCCGATCCTTCGTAATCGTCGAGGTGTTTCGGCGAATGGCCGATTACCATGCCGAAGTATCTTTTCGTTGGTTTTTGATGAAATTGGAGCAGGGCGATGCCTGTTGTGCAGTGTCCAAACTGTGATAAGAAAATGAACCTCCGGGAACCTAAACCGGGGAAGAGACTCCGATGCCCGGGATGTGAAGAGCCGTTCACTCCATTTCCAGCCAAAGGCGGCAGGAAACCGACCAAAAAGAAACGCCGCGCACCAGTCGATGACTTCGAGGACGACTTTGACGAGCCAGCTCCCCGCCGGAAAAGTAAAGCTGGCGGCAAGAAGGCGGCTGGCAAGAAAGGTGGAAAGGGCAAACAAAAGGCTGCCAGCGGAAAGAAATCGAAAGCGCCGCTCTTTATCGGTGTCGGTGTGCTGGCAGTCGTGCTTGCCGGTGGTGTTGGCTTCATGCTGATGCAGGCCAACGACGACGCTGGCGGCACAGACACAGCCGCAAGTGGCGGCGGTGGGGCGGCGCCAGATAACGTCGATGATGCCAATTCCGAAGCATCCGGCGGTGATGGTGGCGGTGGACACGATTCTGGCGGAGGACACGACTCGACTGACGCGGCAATGATGGCGGAGAATGCGACCGGGCAAAACGAGGGCTCACCTTCGACCGCAGAGACGCCAAATACTTCGGTCACATCGAACGCTGCTGTCGGCGGAACGGCAGCAGCTCCAGGAAACATCAGCCTGCAATGGTTGCCGCAACAATCTGAAGCGTTGGTGTTTGTAGATGTTGATCGTTTGCTGAGTGGGCCGCTGAATCAGTTGTTGAGTTTCGGGCCGGTTGGTGAAGGTCTTCAGCAGTTTCGAGAGACCGCTGGCTTTGGTCCGGAAGACATCCAATCCATCACCATTGGCGCCGCGGGAATTTCTCAGCTTGCCTCAGCCGAACAAACGGGTCTGCCACGGCCACCAGCGGTAATCGGTGTGATTAGAAGCAAACGCCCGCTCGATCAGGCAAAAGTCCAGGCAGCGATTCCGATGTCACAATCCATCGACGACGCTGGTCTGAAATACATCAGTCTGCCGGGCGACGTGCCGAAGGCACTTTGGTTTGCCGACTCGACAACGGCAATTATAGGGGAAGTCCCACTGGTTCGACAGACCGCGACCGCGACTGGGGCGCCGCAGCCGGTGACCATAGACACGTCTTTGCTGGACGGTCAGTCAGTCATTCAGGCAGTATTTTCTCCACAGGAAACATCGATTTTTCAGCATCCTGATTTCCAGGCACCGCCAGGATCGCCTGAAGGCAGCCTCGCCATGGTTACTGCCATACGCGACCACGTGACGGCGATTGGAGTTAGCTTCGACCTGACAAATGACTTTGGCGGATCGTTTGCCGCACGATGTCGAGATGCTGCGGGCACTCAGGCTGTCGCTGAGGCAATCAAAAAAGTCAACACAGATAACCTGGCACAGATGGACGCGTTGGCGGAGAGCCCTGAGGCACAGATGATGGGCCCGTTGATTGACATGTACAAAGGACTCATCAACGGCACACAGATTACAAACACCGACACAATCTGTCGCTCCGTTTCCACAGCGCCGGGAGGCGGGCAAACACTTGTCTCTCAGGTACCGATTATAGTCGGGGCGATGTTCGCTCAGGGCTTCTCTCAGGGAATGGCCGTCGGACAAGAAATTCGAGCCGAAGACAACCTGAAACAAGTGGCGCTTGCGATGCACAACTTCCATAGCGCGTACGGTCGTTTTCCGAATGCCGCGCCCCAAAGCCCCACGGGAGAAAAGTGGTTGAGCTGGCGGGTTCATCTGTTGCCATTTCTCGGACAGCAAGCACTCTACGAACGATTCAATCTGGAAGAACCGTGGGACAGCCCCACGAATCGCCCATTGGCTGCTCAAATGCCGGACGTTTTCAACAGCCCAAATGTCGCGGGGCTCGAACCTGGGATGACAGTCATTCAGGTGCCCATCAGCGCCGGAACAGCATTCGAAGGCTCAAAGGGATTAGGGATGCAAACCTTCACGGATGGAACTTCTAACACCGTGTTAGTTCTCGAAGCTGCTCCGACTCGCGCGGTCTACTGGACTCAACCTGTCGATTTTGAATTTAATCCCGCCAAGCCGCTGGACGGAATCGGAGGCTTCGGCCCGGATGGTTTTCATGCGGCGTTCGCAGACGGTTCTGTAAGGTTTATCGAAAGCGCAACCGACAGCGAAACCATAAAGGCGATCTTCTCAAGAAGCGGTGGGGACAAAGTGGGGAACCTTTAGTTCGCGCCTGAACGGAACAAAACATGGTCGATCATGGGCACCATAATCCCTTCACCGCTCCCGCTGCCGTCGAGCAACAAGCGATCCTGCGGGATAAGCGAGAATTCCCGACCCCGCTGTTCCAGTGCGTCATCGCGGTTTTGGTGTTCGAAATTATTCTGGCGCCGGTATCGATGGCACATCTGCTTTGGCCGAAGTCCGTCGAGGTCAATCTTTCCTTGCCTTGCTTGATTTTGAACGTCGTTGTGTTGATCGTTGTAAGCTGGAAAATCGGCCGCCGAGTTCCCGTTGTCACCGGAGTACCGCTGAGCCTCATTGTCGTCACGTTTGCGTGGCTGAGTTGCATTGTCGTTGCCAACATCATGAACAGCTGGAACTTCTCATCGCGCGAATGGAAGTATGTGCTTTTGGTTGTTGCAATTACGATCGTTCTTTGCGCGATCGCCACTGCCATTGCATCGTCGACCCGCAGAAATATCGCGGACTCTATTGAGAGATGATGCGCAGCGTCGATGTTGTCCTCAACATTCTCGGTGTCCTCCTGCCGGGCTTCTTCAGCTCCACAAAAGAATGACGTTCCTGTACCTGCTGAAACGGAAACGCAGCATACTCAGCGATCAGGCTTCAGTCTGACCTTGCACGGCTTCGCAGCCAAAGCGACGATGTGCGTTCCGAACTCAGCGTGATCGAGGCCACACTATGACTTTGCTCTACATGGACGACAAGTTCCTGCTGCACGAAACCGGTCGTCATCCGGAATGCGCGGAACGACTGAAGCATGTGCATGCGAAGATCAAATCTACCGGACTGTTAAAGCGGGTCACGCAGGTTCCGATTCAGCGGGCCGATGACACAGACGTAAAACGTGTTCATTCCGATACCCATATACAGAAAATCCGGACGCTTGCGGAAGCTGGTGGCGGACGGATTGATGCCGATACTGTTGTCAGTCCCGATTCGGCCGATGTCGCATGGCTTGCCGCCGGAACGGGGGTCGATGCGGTTTCGAGAATCGTTAGCGGAGAAGACATCAGCGCACTTTGTCTGGTGAGACCTCCCGGACATCACGCGGTGCCCGAAACTGCGATGGGTTTTTGTTTGTTGAGCAACATCGCGATCGCTGCTCGGACAGCCATCCAGCGATTTGACCTTAATCGAGTGCTCATCGTGGACTGGGACGTTCATCACGGCAATGGAACTCAGGACACCTTTTACGAAGACGAACAGGTCACATTCTTTTCTGCTCATCGCTTTCCGTTTTATCCTGGTTCGGGCCGAAAATCAGAAACTGGTCGAGGCAAGGGACTTGGCACGACGGTGAAC
>CAYZYB010000499.1:0-4538 GCA_964481505.1 uncultured Planctomycetaceae bacterium
TGCCAGGAGTTCCTTGAGCTGCTCTGTTTCGCTGCGGCCGTCTCTAAGCCTCGCCAGTGTGAGGACAAAATCGGCGTTCTCAGTCTTCTTTTCGGCTAACCCTTCGAGCTCTGTGATCAGCCTCCGAAGGCTGCCGGCTTCATCGGCGGCGACGATCATGGTCCACGCAGAGCAGAAGATCCCAGGCATCGTGCCGACAGAAGAAACGGAAAAAAAATTCTTCTGTGGTCGTTGTCCGAGCGCTCGAGCGAAACCCGCTGGTGGTCCCGTTTCGGGCACGACCGAAGTTATAAGACGAAGGGTTTTTCGATCGTCTGTTGGCATCGTCCAGTCGTGCAGAAGCTCAAACTGCTCTTCCGCGTCCAGATGGCTTAGCGCCAGCGCGATAGCTCCGACCGCTGCGGCGATATTGTCTTCATCGACTGAATCGACTGAAGACGCCACCGGCGACTCCCCCAACAATTGTAGCGCCTTCCCCACGTTTTCGTCACGCACTTCGCTCAGGACTGATGTGACGAGTTCCAGTGATTTGGTTGCGGATGCTACCGGCTGTGTCTCCGTTAAGTCCGCAGTTTTTTGAGCGGGCAGCGGCGACGCTGCAAAGAAGAAAACGATCGATGCTGCTAACGGCGATAGTTTTCTGATAACGCAGGATCCAATCATCATTGTTCTTTCTGAAGGAACGTTTCGCCATCAATTTACTTTGCGGCGTCAGCAACGCAAAAATCGGCAAGTGTCCAGGATGTGGTAGCGGATTGTTGCATTTGAATTGGGTGGCCGGGGTTGGACTGAGCTTGCGAAGGAAACCCCGGGGTTTCACTCGTGCCTCGCTCCAACCCCGGCCACCCTTTCCAGCTCCGCAACTTTCTGCGACTACACCCAAGTGTCCAGGACTTCGTCGCCACGGTTGACGAAGTCACTCGCGATTTTCTCTGCTTTTTCCGCAAATTCCGGAGGACTGCGACGCTGAACAAGCGATTGCCGGCACGGCAGGCTAACAAGATCCTTCGTCGCATTAAAGCAAGCCCCTGGTGCGATGACTTTTTCTGGACTGGTGGATACAGGCAGGTCTGCACAGTTTTCCAATGCAGAGTGATTCTCCGAGTCACCTACCGCAACGTTTTGGGTACCGGACAATTCGGAAAGTCGCCCGGATTATTCAGCTGCGTTGCACCAGGCTCCGGTCACATGACGTGAATGTTCACTCTTGAGTTCGAGTGATGGCTTCAGGTTATGCCGCGTGCTTCGCTGTTGGGAGCAAGTGGAGGCAGCGCGAATGCACAGCGCGGACAACTCTCCGCAGTAATCCGAGGCATGTCGTCACTACTGCTACTTTGCGCAACGGTGAAGTCCAGCAACCGGTAGCGACGGCTGCCGTGCCCTGGTCTGCAAAAAGAAAGAAGCCCGGCTTTTCATGAATGGCGTTCAACGTCCTATGCGAAACTCGTTTGAAACGAATGACAAACGGTCGTATCAGACGGGCGAAAAGCCGGGCTTCATAGAGAAAAGCGGCGACTACTTCGCCGATTTTCCGGAAGCCTGTTTGCGTTTTTTCTTATTACGTCGCTGCTTGTCAGCTTGCTTGACGCTGTCTGACTCAGCATCTTCGGGGGCTGCAGGGACCGCGTGGTCTATTGCTGGCACAGCACAAAGTTGTTGCAGCGAGATGTCCACGGCCTGTTGCTGAAAAGACGAACCCGCGGTGCTTGCGCAACAGCTGATTTGGCCGGGAATCTCGTAGCTCTGGTCCAGGCTTCGAATCGCAAAGGCCACGTCCTGCATTTCCTGATTGACGGCGTTCGCCACAACGCTCAGGCCTGCGGACACACCAACAACGGCCACCGTTCCCACAACAACAGCTTCGGCAGACAGAAGCACTCCCGATTCGTCCTGCCACAGTTTCTTCAGCAACTTCATCATCCAGACTCCTTCATTGCGGACTTGCAGCAAACTGATTGACTGCACGATCGGAAACACTCCGATTTCTCACCGAACAGCTCGCTCAAGCACAATCCGTGTTCAACCCTTGCCTAACCGTGGAGAATGCCCTTCTGAGGCACTGTCCTGAATTCCGATTGTGTCGGTTGTTTCGATTGTACGGGTTGTTTTCCCACGCGATAGCTGAAGGAGTGGGTAATTTGCGGTTTTTGGGAAATTGGCCATGGGCGGCCCCGAGGCTCATCTCCGCCCAATTTTGAAGGGCTCCGGATCGATGTGCGGCTTTTCTGCAGTAATCATTTCCGCAATCAATTTTCCTGTGGCCGTCCCCATGCTCAGGCCGAGCATGTTGTGTCCCGCGGCCACCCAGACGTTTTCGAATCTCGGTGTGCGATCGATATACGGTAAGCCGTCCCAGGTCATCGGTCGCCATCCGAACCAGTTTTCCTGAACCGGTTCCGCCAGTGGGTCGATCAGATATTGCGCTGCTCCGTCTCGCAAGTACTGCAGACGCTCCTGGTTCATTTGGGAGTCGTAGCCTGCGAGTTCCATGGTGCTGCCAATTCGATAGCCCGAATCAAAAGGAGTAATGCCAACATGGGCTTCTTCCAGCAACATTGGAAACTTCGGGCACAACTTCGGTCGCGGCATCGTGATGGAATAACCTTTGCCGGGTTGAATGGGAATTTTGCATCCCAACTCATGATTCAGCATCGGAGTCATTGGCCCGGTGGCTACGACGAATTCGTCCGCGGCGACATCGCCATTTTGTGTGACGACAGCAGACACTCCACTGGCAGTCTTCGCAAATCGCAGAACTTCTCTGTTGCTGCAAATCTCCACTCCCGCGTCACGAAGGCGTCGCTCCATGGCTGACATCAGTCGGTCGGGACGGAGGTGAGCGTCGTTCTTGTAGTGCCATGCTCCCGCCAGTCCCGGCTTTAACGCTGGTTCCAATTCGACAAGTTGATTGCCGTCCAGCGGGTCAGCTCCCACTTTGAATTCGTCCCGAAGCAATTTGTCTGTCGCGGCGAAATGATCGAACTCAGCCTGATCGCGGAAGACGAACAGCAGGCCATCGGTTTTCCATTCGACGTCCAGGCTTTCTGATTCGATGATCTGCTGGTAGAGGGCTCGTGATGATTGGAGGAGTGCTGTGCGGGCGGCACCAGCGCGCAGCATGTCTTTCTGATTGCAGCGACTGGCAAATTTCAAAAGCCACGCCCATAACGACATTTTGAGGCCCGGACGAATTTTGAGTGCGGAATTCCGGGAAAAGAAGGACTTCAGCCCAATCTTCAATTGGCCAGGCTGAGGCAACGGTAGCACGTGGCTGGGCGAAACATAGCCGCAGTTTCCATGCGAACACCCAGCGCCGAATTCTCCTTTGTCGATTATCGTGACGCGTCGACCTGCCTGCCGCAGGTACCACGCACAGAATGCGCCAACGACTCCGCCGCCAATGACGACCGTGTGTTTTTTCGAAACTGTCACGACAGAATCCCCATGATAAAAGGGTCAGATTCATCAAACAGCAGTTCCGACTCACTGGTCACCCATGCCGATCCGGTGATCGTTGGAACGATCATTGGGCCCGCTTGCTGACGGGCGACCTGATTTGAATTGTTGACAGCTGTATCGCTGCTCAGCTCATAACTGGCCTCAAATACCGATCCGACGATGCTCTGCTGCCTCCAGATTTGCCTTGCCGAAAGCTTTCCATCAGCCGCCAGGCATGCCAGCTTTGCACTTGTTCCAGTGCCACAGGGAGAACGGTCGTAAGCGCCGCCTGGACAAAGCACAAAGCTTTGGCTGTCAGCGACTGCAGGATCGGCCGGAGGAGAGAATAGTTCAATGTGGTCGATGATTTCGTTGTCAGCTCCGGTGATTGCATCTCGCTCAAGTGCTGCACGAACGCGAAGACTGAATTCGGTTAGGTGTGCTGTTTGGTCCGCTGCAAGCTGTTGTCCATGATCTGCGACAAGAAAGAACCAATTGCCGCCCCAGGCAATGTCGCCCGTGATGGTTCCATGGCCTTCCACATTGACCGCGACGGACTTTCGAAAACGATACGATGGAACATTCGTTACGGCAACGCGATGTTCGTCGAGCAGATTTGCGGTAACCGTGCCAACGGGCGTTTCGATTTTATGTTCTCCACTTTGGACTCGCCCCATGTGAGCCAGTGTGACCAGCAGGCCAATTGTTCCGTGGCCGCACATGTGCAGATAACCGGTGTTGTTGAAGAAAATAATCCCCGCGGCACACGCTGGATCGGTTGGCTCGCACAACAGCCCTCCAACCAATACGTCCGAACCGCGAGGCTCCAGGATGACGCCGGACCGCACTGAATCGAATTCGGCTTCAAAGCGAGACAGGCGTTCTCGCAATGTGCCGTTGCCCAAATTCGGGCCCCCTTCGGTGATGATACGGGTCGGTTCACCGCCGGTGTGGGAGTCAATGATTCGGATGCGACGCATCGGCGTAGTCAGGCTTTCGGTTTGGTAAGGGATGCGGTTTGATGGATGATTTTGTTTTGGGGGCTGCGGAAGGTTAGTGGCTCGCCAGCCTATGTTAAGACAAACAACACTGCGGTAAGT
>CAYZYB010000500.1:0-4535 GCA_964481505.1 uncultured Planctomycetaceae bacterium
ATCGTCATCTCTGTAAGCTCCGTAAGGGGAAAGAATCGGTATCTCTTATCGACTAACGGCTTACATGGATTCTTTATCTGCCAAAGGGAGCTGATCTTGCCCGAAGAGAACTGGTTAACGGATTGCATATTTACGGTCGAACAATTCTTCACGGCGAGCGAATGTGACAAGTACATTCAGATTAGCGAAGACTTTGGGTATGAAGATGCCCTAGTCAGCAGTCCACAAGGCCATGTCCTAAGGCCTGATGTCCGCAACAATACGCGTGTCATGTTCAACAATGATGAAATCGCCCAGTTTCTCTGGGAGCGAGCATCCGATTTCGTCCCAACCGAATTCGACGGGCGACCGGCAATCGGTGTCAACGAATTGCTACGCTTTTACCGTTATGATCCCGGTCAGCAGTTCAACTGGCATCAGGATTTCCCGTTTGAACGCGACAATGGTGAAAAGAGTTTCCTCACGTTCATGATCTATCTGAACGACGACTTTCAAGGCGGAGAAACCTCTTTCGAAGATTCATACTCCGACGAGTCGTTCGATTCATTTTCTGTCGTCCCTAAAAAGGGAACCGCACTGTTTTTCGAACACAGCACTTATCATATCGGCGATCTCGTCACCCGCGGTCGCAAGTACGTACTCCGCACGGACGTCATGTATGCTTCTGATGATGAAGACGAGTATTCGGACGACCAAGACGACTTCGACGATGATTGGTAAAGCGGCAGATAACAAAGTGATGCAGCGGAGTTGTGGGCCGCGCTTATTCTGTTTTCCGTGAATCACCGGCCACAACATGCTGATCACAAGCGTTAGCCAGAAAAAATGAACATCAGGCCACTCACAGCAGCTGCTGACACGGAGACGTTCAGAGAGATTCGCATTGAATCAACAAAGGATGCTCCTGAGTCTTTCAGGGCAACCGAACAAGAGATGCTGGCGAGACCGATCGAGAGCTTTCAAAGCCAGTTGACTGGTCGCGATGGCGATCCGGTCTTCATTGGAGCTTTCGAAGGAAGATCCCTTGTCGGTGTGGCTGCACTTTTCTTCGAAGAAAGCCAGAAGCTTTCACACAAGGCAACCGTTGGTTCCGTTTTCGTGAAACCATCGTCACGAAGGAAGGGAGTCGGCCGAGCGCTTATGGCCGAATTACTCGTGATTGCCAGGAAAGACAAAAGGCTGAGGCAATTGAATCTGACAGTGAACGCGGCGAACACACCTGCTGTAAAACTCTACGAGAGCTTAGGGTTTTCAATTTTTGGCACCGAGCCGAATGCCGCATTCGTGAAGGGAAAGGGATACGATGAACATCACATGCAGTATGTCTTTTGATTCGTTTGGCAAACAATACTACATTGGACTGACAAGGCGGTTGCAGCCGAGTGCTCATTCAAGCGGTTTATGAAATCACCGTCAACTCCTCGCACCGGCTGAACCGGCGCGTTAGCCTGGAATTGCCCACATGATCCTCGCGAACGTTGGCATCCCGATGATCTTCTGGCAGCTTCCTGTTGCGACCGTTGCGTTGATCCCGGTGGTGGTACTCGAAACCTGCGTAGTTTCCCGCTTACTAAAACATCCCTTCATTGATACTGCGCGGCTCGTATTTTTCGCGAACCTGTTTTCAACGTTTGTTGGAATTCCAATAACTTGGATTGCCATGTTGGCGTTGAACATCGTCACAACAGGAGGCAGCGTTCACGGATTCGATACACCTTTCGACGCTTTTCGTTCTGTCGTGCTTCAGGCTTCGTGGCTTGTCCCCTATGAAAATGACCTTGTGTGGTTGGTTCCTTCGGCAACCATTGTTCTTCTGATTCCATACTATCTCGCATCCGTAAAGGCGGAGCACTGGTTCCTTAAGACGCGAATAACCTCCACAACGCCAGCTGTCCTATCCCGTGCAGTTTGGCTGTCCAACGCCGCGAGTTATGGCTGCCTTCTTTTGTATTCGATATATTGGTTGGCAACTTCCATTGGGACACTCGCCCCGGCGGGCTAAGAAGGTGATGCAGCGGCGTTTGGGGCCGCAAGTATTCTTTTTTTCGTGAGTCAACGGCAACAACGCGCTGAACGCAGGCGTTAGCTGGCAATGAGAAATTCGGCGTGCACACACTCACTATCCGCAAGCCCACTCCCGAAGAGCAGCAGACCATCGCTGCACGCGCAAAACCAGATTTCGCTTCAGTAGGATGTTTGGTGATTTTCGTGGCGGGCCCCGCATGGCTCCTTGGCAAACTTGGACATTGGCTCGGCGGAATGATCACGCCTGAAGCTGCAAAGTACGCTCAATGGATCGGCTGGGCGATCACCTTTGCAGTCTACACTCCGTTCGTAGTTTCAATTTTCCGCTACGGGCGCCGACAGCGCAAGCTAGCGCAGTCTGACCACGAGGATCAGCTAGTGCAGGAGATTCATGTGACCAATGCTCGCCTAGTTGAAGTTGCGATGGTTGGTAACATCGGGCCCAATCTGGCCATTGAGCTTAACAGCGAATCAGTGCTTTATTTGCAGGGGCAATGGTTGTCCGACAATTCGGTTTACAACGCTCCGATACCCGAGAACGATGACGGAGATGAGAAATTCAATGGCCTCCCATCACCTCACGCTTTTCCCAGCACCGAATTCACGCTGATACGATTACCAAACAGCGGCGAAGTGCTTCAAATTCAGGTGTCTGGAGAGTATGTTCACCAGGAGCCCGCAGTTAAGGCGTTACAACAGCACCACCGGTTTCAACCATCTGAGATCTTTAGCGGACAAGTGGCTGACATCGCTCAGATAATGGAACGCGAACACGCGTCCCGGCAGCGCAGATTGTAAAGTCAAGTACGACAGCTTTGTTTTTGATGGAGGCTTCGTGAGGCGTTTTGTATTTGAGTCACTTGCGTTGCCGGGGTTGGAGTGAGCTTGCGAAGGAAACCTCGGGGTTTCGCCTGTGCCTCGGTCCAACCCCGGGGCCCCCTTTCCAGGTTCGCCACTCTCTGCGACCACACCCGCTGCCACGTGCTCGCCGACCGCGCAGGTGACAGGCTGATCAATCCTGCGTAAGATAGACACCAATGCCACTTCGCTCGCCGGTAGAGTTCGTGACGGCTTCTCTCAGGAACCATCGCGAATCTAGTCCCGAAGCGGCAAATTTCAACGTACGATCTAAAGCTAAGCATCCGTGCGACTCATAGATCGCTGTTCGTCTTCTCTTATGTCGTTTTTATCTGTGAAGATGCCGCATCCACGACTCGATCAACTATTCGAACTCGTGCCTCCGCCTCGTTCGCCTGCGTGCATCGGCCATCATCGAGACGTAGCCGCTATTGCAGCTGGCATCGAGAGTTTCGGATATCAACTCCCGGCGGATGTCGTTGATCTTTCAATGCGCTACGGATACGGCTCATTCTGCACGAACGAATTCTATCTCACGATTCACAGCATATTCCGCAGGCAGTATCTGGACATTGTGCAGTTCAATCAAAAAGTGTTCTCGCTTTCATTGGGCCGGTTTCCCTCAGACTTGACACCATGGGCCACCATGTTTGAGTTGGGGTCTTACGAATACGAAAACGGTCAGCAAGGCGAAATGGGACGTTTTTTTCTCGACTTAGCTGGCCAGCCGTGCGACTGGGCGGTTGGACTCAGTAAACCTCTTCAGACGTTCCGTCTCGGCCTGGTGGATTTTTTGATACAACTTTTTCAAGATCGGATCAATCCTAAGGGCTTCCCTGCATCTTTTCGCGACGTAACTTTCATTCCTAATCACTCAATTGAAGGCGGCTAACAATTGAGCGTTTCACTTCGCATGTTTGCTAATTGGCTGAGGCTGTCGCGAGATTTTGAAACAGAAGTGTGATCCGGAACCGTCAGCGGTTTTTTCTCCGGCCTGCGACCACCTGGCAATGACTGGCTTCATCATCTCTAAAACGACTTCTATTGGCACGCAATCACGAAACACCATTTGCGAAATTGCGTTGTCGTTTTTCTCGACCGTTACACTATTGGTTGATGTGGCGATGCCAATGACGTTTCCTAACGGATCGAAAATTGGCGTACCGCTGAAGTCAGATCCGAAGTCGGCCGTTATGGTGACCCATTTAGTTGTTGGAGACAAATCCAGCCAGTAGGTCAGGCAATGCCTGACTACATCAGAATCAGCAACGCAACAACAGCACGCAGCCGAGTTGCGATCGGTGCGTTTTCATATTGAGCATCAATCGTCGCAACGGATTGATGGTCGGAGTTAGCCAGGAAAGAATCGATGACCGCCGTTTCAACAGGATACGATCCCGAGTCCGGCAGGTCCCTCCTGCTACACGCCGTCACGAAACCTGACTTCCCGTCAGCTTTCAAAGCTTCGAGTCACTACTTCGTGGCAATGCTGATCTGTGACGGCAGTCAAATATCTGACAAAGACATCGCCCGCCTAAGCCGTAGACTCATTGACACAGGGTGTGCATATCTCTGCTGCTGGGGAACCCAATGCGAGCGTGTTCATGACCTGTTCGACACCGAGTGGATTGAAAACGGTTTCGATCCGGAGT
>CAYZYB010000501.1:0-4533 GCA_964481505.1 uncultured Planctomycetaceae bacterium
CTCTTCCATTTCCCGGCGTCCAGTTTTTTTACGGCTTCGAGAGTCAGGTCGCTGATGGCTCCGGTTCCGTCCGTGGTGCGGTCGACTGTGGAGTCATGCATCAGAACCAGTTCGCCATCTTTTGTTAGAGCGACGTCGAATTCAATCATCTGAGCTCCCAGCATGATTGCTTCACGAAACGCTGCCAGAGTGTTTTCGGGATGCGTGTCACTGGCGCCGCGGTGGGCACAAACGCCGCGGACAGGCATACTGAAACTGCCGGGTTCTGCAGACCGGCAATTTGTCAGGCCAAAACAGCCGAGTAGGCATGTCGCGGCAACAAACCTGGCAATGGAAGCAGATCGAGCAAGCATTGAAATCCTTACGTTCCAAAATATGACGGAGAGATCCGCACGTTTTAACCAGGTTTGTTCGTCTTTTCGATCGTCAGATCGAACGCCAGCCGCCGAATACGTGTTTTCAGCCTGGCAGTTGGGGATGGCTTGAATGGCTACGTGCCAGGTTCGGCCATGACGACGTGATCGATCGAGCCGTTTGGTCGCGTTCTTTGGTCGCGATGGAACGTTTATCGCTGGAGACTCGTTTTTCGTCGAAGTCTCAAACGATCAGTGATTCGCCGATTCTACTACACCGCCGATCCTCGTTTTTTGAGCAGAAAAGCAGGCGAGAGTGAGGTGAGATCGAAGGTTGGCCAATCGAATTGATCACGGAGATGGCAGATGCTGTATACTACCTGCCGAAATATTCAACAGCGTTCAGGGATTGAACACGTAAAGGTGGTGTGGCAGCAGGTTGTAGTGTTTGAAATGGGTGGCCGGGGTTGGACTGAGCTTGCGAAGGAAACCCCGGGGTTTCGCTCGTACCTCACTGCAACCCCGGCCACACTCTACAACTTCGCAACTCTCTGCGACTGCACTCGGTAAAGGTGGTATGTGATGAAGTCGAATATGCGGCATGTGATGGAAACGCCGTTGTCAAAACTGGCCAGCGAACTGGAACAGAAGTTCTTCGAAATCGAACGCGCGAACAGCTGGCAGGCTGCCATCGTGAATGGATTGATCGCTGGTGCCGCGGTCGCTCTGGTCGCGTGGCTGATGACTACGATTGAGGAAGGAGACTTTATCTTGTTTGCCTGCCTGGGGTCGTCTGCTGCGAGTGTTGTCTTCGCGCCGCTGGCAAAAACAAACAGTCTGCGGACCATTGTCTGTGCTTATATGATTTCGTCCGTTGTCTGTGCGGCGTTGTACCCGATTCATCAGCACGAATGGTTGTCGATTCCAATTCAGTGTTTCCTGGCTGTTGCAATTCCGATCGGTATCATGAGGCGAATGGATATGATGCACCCTGCCGCCATCGGGAGTGCTTTGGCGTTTATTATCTATGACCGTCCGCCACAAATGCTGGCCATGCTATTGCTGGCGATCGTTGGGTTGCTCACGATCGTGAAGGTCCTCGCTTACATCTATCTTGAAGATCTGACGTTTCAAAAGTTCCCGCGGGAGTTTCGCAGGGACTACTACGGAAAAGAGCTATTGGTGACAATCCCCTCCAGTGGACCGGCTAAGCCTGACAGCGCTGATTCATCAACGTCGATCTGACGCGCCTCTTTGCTTTGCTGCGTCGCGTGCTTTTGGCGATGGGACTTTCGCGATAATCTGTGACGCCTCTTTTTGATTTTCTGATTCCCTGAAACGACCGCCGTGCAACTGCGAAACGAACCGAACGCTCAACCTCATCGCCAGCGTTGCTATGTTTGCTATCGGCCTGCTACGACTTGCTTTTGTCATGTCATTCCATCGATTGGCAATCGGACTCATATTCTGATTCTGCAACATGTCAAAGAACGGTTTCACGCGTTCAACACGGCTCGGATCGTTAAGCAGGGACTACAGAATTCGCAGCTGATTGTTGACCAGACAAAAAAACTGGCCGTTGCAGACTTGCCTTTTTACGAAAACACGGGCGTCCTGTATCCGGGTGAAGATGCTCAATTGCTTTCCGCAGTTCCGGCTTCTGATCGACCGGACCAGCTGGTAATTCTGGACGGAACGTGGCACCACGCGAAGACGTTGATGCGTGAAATTCCGGCTCTTTCGAAGTTGCCGCGTTTTCGTTTGGAGCCCGCGGCGCCGAGCAATTATCGAATTCGGAAAGAACCGACGGAGACCGCTGTTTCGACGTTGGAAGCGACGGTCGAGGCGCTTCGCGCGTTGGAGCCGGAGACGGCGGGGCTGGACCAGTTGGTGCGAGCTTTCGACTTCATGATCGATACGCACTTGGCGCATCCTCAACAAGCCGGACGAATACGAATTCCGAAACGCGAACGTGATTCGCCAGCCAACGTTCCACATGTGTTGCTGGACGATATCGAAAATGTTGTTGTGGCCTACGGTGAAGCGTCCCACGGTCGCAACGATAGTCGAGGACCGCAGCAACCGGTCTATTGGGTGGCTCAGCGATTGGGGACCGGTGAATCGTTCGAATGTCCGATTCAGTCCTACGCGACCGAAGTGCCTGGGTTTCTTCAGCATCTTGAGCTTGGTCCGGACGACTTCGCCGACGCGGTGACGCCAGCCGAATTCGCGATGGCATGGAATGAGTTTCTGCGACCAGCGGATACGATTGCCGTCTTCAATCAGAGTACGGTGCGGCTGTTGCAGTGCGTGGGGGCGACAGCTTCGCCTTCCGTGACACTCAAGGCTGTCGATATCGCGCGAGACTGCCGGACGCTGGACAAAGTTGTTGCGGCGTTGGAGCTGGCGCCGCCGAGGGTTCCGCAAAAAGGGCGAGCGGCTCTGCGACTGGCAAACGCAATCGCGTATGCGAGGTATCTCAACGAACTAGGTCGGTAGATGCTGGTCGGTAGATGCTGGGTGGTTGTAGTCGCAGAAAGTTGTGGCGTTGCTGGCTTTGTAATCGTAAAAGGCGACCGCGAACTTGCACGAGTCCCGGAAAAACCAGTTGGGAAATTTGGCCGTCCGCTTTTCCAACGCATGCCCTGTCACGACACACCAGAGTTTCCTCTGCCGCGAATGAAGCACATTGATCATGCAGCTTCGAAGAAAGAGTTGGCTCGCTACAGTGTGCAAGCGGTCAATAGCGTACAGCCTGTTTCGAAAGCAACGCCCAGTCAGCAAGCTCTGACTATTGTGTAGCCAGCGAGCTTGATTCCAGAGCTGTTTCCGGGATTGCATCGGCAGCGGGCTTTGCCGGTGCACCGAGCTTGCGATTCCTGATGTCCTCCACAAGCGCGACCAATTCGGATTCGAAGCCCTCCAGGCCCCCAATCAGCTCGCTCATCCATTTGCAGATCGAGCCTTCTCCTACAGCCCCGATAACTTTGATGTGGCCAACTCGCATGTCCTGCACAACAAGCGGGATTTCGGACTTCCACTCTTCGTGTGTGGCTGTATTTGTCTTGCGGCTCCAGCTGCCGTGATACTCTTCACCAATCATCGGAAGGTTTACTGTGAGTTCGACGGAATCCATTTCAAATCGTTCCGCGAATGCCGTGAGTGTTTCCCACAAATTTTGCCAGTTTTGGTCACCGTGCAGGTGCACTTTTTCGTCATGCAAAACCGTCTGAACGGGAGCGGAGCGGCGAAGGAACGATCCTGTTAATCGACGCAGGCGAGTTGACAGAAGGCTCATTTCTGTGTGACCAAACGATCGGGTCAGAATCAGAAGTGAGAGAGCTGTTACAACGCCAACAAGAGCGATTAAGTCGTTATCCATGAGCGACGCGACTATGGCTCCAAGTCCAGTTAGGCTACAGAGGCCTGCCATGATGACCAACAACCATCCGCCGCTTACGCCTTTGCGTTCCAGGCAGTGGTGCAGGTGTCCGCGATCGGTCGCATAGATACTGCGGCCCGTCAACTTTCGCCGAACGATGGCCATACACACGTCGAACAACGGAATGGCCCAGATGGCGGTTGGCATGATCAAGGCACCAACCGCATATTGTTTAATGGAGCACTTTAGAGCGACCGCGCCAAGCACAAGCCCGATGAGCATACTTCCTGAGTCGCCAAGGAACATTTTCGCGGGAGGAAAGTTGTACAACATGAATCCGCACAGAGACCCGGCAAGCACCATCGAGATCATCAAGCCATCCGGTCTCGCTCCATAAATGAAACTCACGGCAGCAATGGACAGACTCAGGACGATCCCGGTCGTACACGCCATTCCATCAACACCATCAATCAAATTCAGTGCGTTAATGGCGCCAACCAGGGCAATGAGTGTGATGATGGGAGCAAGGTCACCAAAGGAAATCTGATAACCAAACAGAGTGACCTGACGAACAATGATTCCTGTTGGAAGCAGAAGAGAGGCGGCGACGATTTGCCCAACGAGCTTCTGACGGCCTCGCATACCGAAACGGTCGTCGATCAATCCTATGAGCACGATCAGTCCACCGGCCGCGAATAGACCAGCCAGGAACTTGGCATCGTGTGCCGTTGGTTTCAGTAAATCAGGAAACCAAAGCAGCGTCACTGTCACAGCAATGATCGTCGAAACGAAAAGGGT
>CAYZYB010000502.1:0-4519 GCA_964481505.1 uncultured Planctomycetaceae bacterium
CATTTCCTCAACAGCTTTCTTCAGCTGATATTCGGACATGTCGCGAGCGTGGCGGGTGACTACAAAGCTGGCCTTTTTTCCCGTCTCCGAAATCGTAGCTTCGACCTCCAGAACTCCGTTAAGATCGTAGGTGAATCGTACTTCGATTTGTTGGCCTGGTGGGCCAGGCGGAATTCCGTTGACTTCGAATTCGCCCAGCAGCAGGTTGTCTGCCGTGCGACGAGCTTCTCCCTGATAGACCTTCAAATTGACGACCGCCTGGTTAGGGACGATCGTCGAGAAGGTTTCCACACGACTGACCGGGATGGTGGTGTTGCGATTGATGACGGGAGCAAAGTAGCCTTCTTTGATCTGTCCGGCCATTTGCCGCGACATTTCGACACCCAGCGTAAACGGCGCCACATCCGTCACGACGATGTCGTTCACTGATTGGTCCAGCGTGACCAATCCCGATTGCACGGCAGCGCCCAGCGCAACCACATGATCAGGGTCGAGGGAACACAGGACCGGCCGAGAAAGGTGTTCTTCCAGAAATGGTTTGATTTGAGCCATGCGAGTGGCCCCACCGACCAAAATGACTTCGTCGATGCTGTCACGATCCATTTTGGCATCAGAAAGCACGCGCCGCATTGGTCCGAGTGTTCTCCCCAGTAAGGATTGAGTGGCGGTGTTCAGAGTTTCACGACTGACGTTCGCTGTGTCGCAACGCTCGTTGATCGCACCAGTTTCAGACGGCAGACGCACGACAGCTTCCTGGTTGCCTGAGAGAGTCCGCTTCGCAATCTCGCATTCCCGCAACAGTCGAGCGATCAAAAGTGGCTGGCGAATTTCGACTTGTTCGTAAGTCAGATTCCGTTCTTTGAGTACCGCATTGGCGAGTGATCTTGTGAAATCTTCGCCGCCAAGAAAAACCTCACCGGCAGATGCACGGATTTCGAGCGTGCCATCGAACTGGTCCACAATGGAAACGTCGAAGGTGCCGCCGCCGAGGTCAAAGATGAGGGCGACTCGTTCACGTTCTTTTTCATGAAGGCCATACGCAATGGCGGCTGCTGTTGGCTCGTTGATGATGCGTCTGACGCGAAGTCCGGCCATTTCGCCGGCACGGATTGTGGCTTTCCGCTGTTCATCACTGAAGTATGCAGGGACCGTAATGACAGCTTCTGTGACGTTGTCTTTGAGGAAGGACTCAGCGTCGTGCTTGAGAGTTTTCAAAACAACGGAAGACAGTTCTTCCGCGTTGAACTGACGTTCTGCGACCGTTGATACGGTGTCGGTTCCCATCAGCCTCTTGAACAGTGCGGCTGTTCGATCAGGGTTTGTCACGGAAAGTTCGCGAGCCGCCTTACCACAGATAAGTTCGCCGTCGACATCGATCCCAACTACTGATGGTGTCAGGAGATCACCGAGAGCGTTTGGAATCAGCGCGGGGCCTTCCGGCGACAGCCAGGCGACCAGCGAATAGGTTGTTCCAAGATCAATCCCAACGATCATCAGCGTCTCACAAAGTGTATCGACTTTTTCGCATCGCGATCGAATTTCGGTGACCACATGCCATTCGTTTAACGGCCATTATGCTTCGAAACTGTCACAATTTTTCAGAGCGTCTGGCGTCTACCAGCGAGGATGATAGTCTTATCGCTCCGACGCCAGCAAGCACCAAAGAGTTTGAGCATAATCTGCTTTGAATCGTAGTTTTCCACGGATATTGTGTGCCGAATCCTCGTTTCTTACGTTGGGCGCGCGTTCTGCGTCACCTGTTTCTGTATTCGGAGTTCGTCAGATGAATAGATTCCTTTTTGTATGCCTGCTTGTGTGCGGCGTTACAAATTCTGGGTTGGGGCAGAATCAGAATCAGAATCAAAACGGTGGCCAGGGACAGCAGGGGCAATTTCCGGGCGGAATCGTGATCGACCCCAGCGGCGTGATTTCTGCGCCGGAAGCCAGACGGATTAATCCAAAGCTGGAGCAAAAGCGATTGAAGGCTCTGGCAGCGTCGCAGCTTCCCGGCGACATGACGTCTCCCAGTGAACTTCGCAAAGTTTCATTAGTGAAGCTTGAAGCCGAATGCGCCAAGGCACTGGATGAGGGCAACGCGATTCCTCGCGAAGTTCGTTACCTGGCTGGCATCACACAGCTGCAATATCTGTTCGCTGTGCCAGATACGGGAGACCTTATTGTTGCCGGGCCAGCCGAAGGTTTCGCGCCGCTGGCGGATGGCCGCGTCGTTGGCATAGAAACCGGTCGCCCGGTGCTCACGCTGGATGATTTGCTTGCGATGATGCGACTTCCGTCGACCTCCCGCCGACTCGGCTGTTCGTTCGACCCCGATCCTGGACGCCTTGCCAACGCTCAGGCATGGAACAAAGCCAACAGCGCGCCGGCCAGCGTCAATGTGGCCCGTCAACGCTTCTACCAAATGGCCAAAGTCCTCGGGAACTGGAATGTCAGTATCTTCGGCCTCCCTGCGTCCAGTCATGCAGCAGTCACTGCCGTTGAAGCGGATTTTCAGATGAAGTGCATCGCTTTGGGATTAGTCAAACCCAAAATTCGTGGCTTTCTCAGCCACCTTCAGATGGCGCGCCCGGGAGAAAACACAATGCGGCGATGGTGGTTCGCTCCGCGTTACGAGCTCATCGAACGATCACCGGCCGGCGACGCATTTCACATAGCGGGGCCGCGGCTACAACTGATGTCTCAGGACGAAATTGTCGACGCCAACGGCAACCGTTCTGACGCCGCGTTTTCGGAAGTCAGCACAGAACGCTATACGAAGCAGTTTAATAAACACATGGAAGCTCTGTGTCAGCAGATCCCCGCATTCGCTGGGATACAGAATCTGTTTGATCTGGCAATCGCCGAAGCCCTGATTCGGGAGCATGGTTTGGACGACTCCGTCTCCTGGCAGCCAACACTGTTTCTGGACGAAGAACGACTGCCGCTTCAGGAATACACTGTACCGACGGACGTTCCGTCACTCACAAATGTCAAGACCGTCAGTCGCACGCTGTTGATGGGACTGGTCGGTGGCGGTGTGTCGATCGTCCCCGACCGAATCGTCGTGCGAACCAATGTGATGGCTCCGGAAGACTTGCCAGAGTTTCACCCTCCGAAAGATGCGACGTGGTGGTGGGATTAGTGCCGCTGGGACATCCAGAGAATGACGTAGCTGGAGTGTCGGAAATTCGCATTTTTGCGCTCACTTTGGCGAAGTTGGCGAACAATCTATCATGGGAAACTACGTCAGTATTCTCTGTTTGGACTAATCATGTCATCGCCAGGCCAACAATCTCGTCGTGAATTTCTTCAGTCATCAGCCGCGGCCGCGGCGATGGTTACTTTGGCGGAAAACGTTTCGGCCTCAGTTCCTCAAGCGGACGCGGTCTTCGCGACCGGTGATTCGCTCGTCCACCCGCAAAAGTGGGAGTCACTCAATCCGGGTTTTTGGCAGGTCAAGGATGGCGCTCTGCGACGCCGACTGACCAACATCGGCGATCGAGCGCGGCGAACAGGCTTCCCGTTTCATTCTGCCACTCGAGGCCAGGTGATGGAGACGGAATACGATCCGTCTCTGCCGGAAGGAGTCATCTATCGTCGTGACTGGAAGTTAGCAGGGCGGTACATCATTGAAGCTGAATTCACGATTCATGGCGCGGAGCTTAGCCCTGGCGAAGAAGATGACCCCAGCTGGAGAATGTTTGCCGATTCCTACGGCAATTTTGGGATTGCGCTCGGTGCGAAATCTGTTTTCGAGAGCTTTAACAGATCCCGAAACGCGATTTATGTTGTTCACCAAAACGGCATGCTGCGAATTTCGACATCGGGAAAAGGCGGTCGCCGCGGAATCGCAGAAGCGGATGGGTTTCATGATCTTCAGCCCGGCACAAAGGTGACGTTGAAGATATTTGTTACTCCTCGTGCCGATAACCGTTCCACTCTGGACGTTCACATGAACGTAAACGGGGAGACACGAAAGCTGGCTCCACACGTAAAGACTTCAGCGCTGGAAGGCTACGTTGGAGTTGTTGGCCGAGGCCTGCTGGACTTCGAAGTGAATCGATTTGAAGTCAGTCCGTTCGAGAACAAGCCACTGCAGATCGAAAAATTCGACTGTCTCGTTTGCTATCCCCTGGGCGACACACTGAAGCAGGTGAACGGCCAATGGCAGTGTCGATTCGTCGGTCTGTTCGCATCTGACGGCAGCAAGGCAGCGCTAAAAATCGCCGACACTCCCACACCAAAAGGCGGCTGGGCCAGTGTTCCTGTGGCTGGCGAAAGCGACATCGTCAATAACGACTGGCGACGCAATACGGCCGTGGTGACCGCTACGCTGCCGTTCAATCCTGCGGAGAAAACGCTCTACTACACGATCTGGAAAGACGGTGTCGACGTCACCGCCGATACTCGAATCGGCACCGACGCGTGCGGTTCCGGCACGGGGCTCGTCGGTGACGTGCCAGCAGCCGGAACCTATGTCGGCCGCCTGCCGCAACTGAAAGCTCCGTACAAACTCTGCGGC
>CAYZYB010000503.1:0-4515 GCA_964481505.1 uncultured Planctomycetaceae bacterium
ATCTAAGAGAGGCTTGACTGCTTCCCGCGTGAGTTCAATATTGAAGTTTTTCTTCTAAGACTCCACATGGTCGCAAATTACTCTGAGGCGGGCGGGGCCTCACCACTCGGTGGCAGCTTGCTGGGCGCCTTTGTGCTGCGACGTATCCACAAGAACCAAGTCGCAAGCACCACCCCCCAGAAAATAACCATCGCAGCGCCAGGAGAATTGGCAACGAAGCGTGAGACGTGTCCCCATGCCGCCGTTGTGAAACTGATTGGCAGGAGTTGTTCGTAATCATCAACACCATCGAGGTCACCTTCCGTCAACAGCCGCGGGGCGCCTGCCTCGACCAACGATTGCTCACGGCTTATGGAATTGAAGATCCATGTGCCTTCAGGAAACTGCGGCATCTCAATTGACGTTTCCTTCTCAATTAGCTGGCCCGTCGTCTTCTTCAAACGCCAAAACTCCGCAACTCCACCAAAATGATTAAGCCAGCTAACGTTTACGAAATCCGCAAAGAGTTCGGCCTCTCCTGCTTTCCTCTCAAGGTCAATAACCAGAACTTCTGGACGTTTCGACAGTATCTCAAGTGCTGCGTCCTCTCCCTCTGCTGCAAATTCAGACGGGGCACGTTGGCGGGGCGTAGGCGTCCGATCAAGAGGATGGTAAATTGCCCGAACGACAGAAAAATTCTGCAACTGCGATAACCAAAGGTTACGACGAACGTAGCCCGTTTTGAACTTGAGTATTTCGGAAACTTCAACGCAGGGCGTGCCCTGATAGAGCACTGCGTCCAATTTCAATTCGCAGTTCTGCAGGTCTACCGGAATCAGCGGCAACGCAAGAGGACAAGCGCTAAGAAGCAGAGCTTCACCCAACATGAGTTCCCGAGGAACGAAAGCGTTCTCAAGATCTTGATCCTCAAAGGAGGAGATGAGTGCTTTCGGATAGGCATCTTTCCAACGATCCCAGAACTGCGTCAGTATTGAATTCCGGTACAGTGCAGTATACGGCTGTTGCCACTGTGGTCTTAACGGCGGATTAAATGCGTGACTGCGATGGAACTGATAAAGATACTCACGCCGAATTGTCAGCTGTTCCATTGCTTCGGGGAGTGACGCTGGCGGTGTTGGCGAGACGTATACCATCGGCTGGGCGAATCCTCGAAACAGCCATTCCCGATTGTTAAGAAAGGTCAGCGTAACGAGCGGATTGAAGCTCTCCAACCCCGGCACGGGCGTAAGCGACCCGTACGAAGGCGTTCGTGTGCATCGTTCTGTAATGTAGGCCACTTCTGTGGCCCGTAAACTGTTAGCCGTCTCGGACCAAGCTGCCTCGATGTCCCGAAGCAGCGCAACCTTGCGTTGAATACCGGCAAGTTTTTCCTTTACGGACGACTGTTGCTCCCGTCCGTAAACTGAGTGCATCGCAACGGAAGTAAGAATCACAAGGACGACCCATTCGATCCGAAGGCCCCGTGCTGGGAAGGGGCGAAGGCGAAACAGCTCAGTGTTAATTAGAAACACACCTTGCCCGTCGCTATTTCGCGATTGAGATTTCGGGCGTTTCATTCTGCCGCTCCTTGCCGTTCAGAGGGAAGATCGGCGTTCTCATCAAGGCGATAACGAACGTACCTAAACCGCGTGCGTCCCGTCTCTGGCGGCATCAATCGTATCTGTAGGTCACCTGACGCCGACGGCAGGTGCAACGGATCCGCTTTCCAACCATTGATTCGAATATGGAGATGTTGGTCGAAGATGGCGAGTCGCACGTCATTCCATTCGCCAGCAGTCAGTTGCTGTTGCGTAACAACATCCAGTCTTGCAAGCCATTTGCCTAGTGGTCCGGTGAGATCCGTCCACCCGGTATGCACATCGCGAAACGTCACCATACAATCCGGGGCATCTGCACCAGCGCCCACAAAGATTCCGATCCTGGATGCGGTAGTGGCCGATGGCCACATACTGAAATGCACTTCCTTGCTCTTGTGGCCAGATGGTAGAGCTATCGTTCCGAGTGTCTCGGATGTGGCAACAAAACCATCATCCTCAGAATCGTCAAACTCCCAGCCCTGGACCGAGCCCTCCGCAACAGATTCTCTCCGAGACGACAAAGAGTCTGCAATCTGCGGCTGCAGCAGATTTTCTCGAGTTACCCAACAAAACTGCGGCTCTCTTCGGTTTCGATTCTGCTCCAGGCACCACGCATACATCGACTTGGAAAGGTAGGCCTTGCTCCAGGCATTATGTCCTTTATTTTGATACTCTGTGACCAACGGGCTGGCACCAAATTCCAGTAGCTGCCGCACGTTTTCGCGGCAATTAGGAGCGACATAGGTATCGCCAGCATTGTAGATCACCCAAAAAGGTATCCCTGCATCCGCGATCGCACGCGGCATATCATCTCCCCCTGACCCGGAAACCGACACCGCCGCTGCGAATCGATCCGGGATATCTGCCAGATGGCCCCATGTTTCACTTGCGCCCCGCGAAGCACCCGTCAAAATCACGCGGTTGGGATCTGCGTTGAATTCTTCCACAACATCGTCAAGGATCTTCAATACTCGCTCAATCTGCTCGCCACCTGCGGGGCAGAGTCGTTCACTGGAAGTTTGAACACACACAGCAATAAATGGGTGATACTCCTGCAAGTAGTCGATCTCTACGCCGAAATTGTTGTGAAGCTGCGTCAACCCATTCTTGCCATTCTCACCATTGCCGTGCAGGAATACGAACACTGGCAGTGGTTCACAGTCAGCCGCACGTTCGCCATGCGGCGTGTAGACAATATACCGGTTCGAATCCAGAGCGTGTTCAGAATACACCGCGTGAAACCCACGCATGTCCGAGCTGAGAATTTCGGACTCAAATTCATACCTGCAGCCGGAAGCGCTAATGAGAATGACGAACGCCTGTAAGGAACGAGACCAACTTACGAAATCGATTATTGAAGCCGTCAGAATAGAAGAGGAGTCCTTTGCGATAGTCCGACTTTGCCGAGTCATGGTATCTACCTTGTGGTGGTGCAACCCAAGAAAAATCTGCCGTTATGTCGAAGACAACCAGTGGCATAACCTTCGCAAACGGATGAGCAATAGAGATGCTCCAAGCAACACGTAAATGCCGTGCACTCCTTAATTTCCCACACAGTGACCTGACCACTACGGCCACGAAAATCTCGATGGAAAAACGATACTTATTTTAATCATATTTCTCGCCTTTGCCCTATTCAGTCCCCATTAACCTCACCGGCAGCACTTCGAAAGGGAACATCACTGCTTACCGCTACGACGTTTCCTAATAAAAAGGAAAATACCACCGAAAACGAGCAATACGTCGAATCCAATAACCGCCAGAGTGGCAGTATCCGTCTCTCTAAAAAACCTGGTCTTCGCGCGCCACCGACGTTCTTTCGCGAGGATGCTTTGTTTTCGTTTTCTGGCTTCAGCAACAGACATAGGGTATGGCTCGTCACCTGAAACATGGTTGCGAATGTTCTCGATGTGGCCTTCGAGTTGTTCGATAAGCGGATCATTGTCATTTCGCACTTCAAGGAAGATACGTGGAATGCAGTACTTGCCTGCACTAACAACGTCTCTGCGGACGACGCCACGCGCGCGGCTTCCAGAGAAAAAATACGGGACGTTCGTTGGCTTGTCTTTGTGAAGCTCTTCCATTTCCTCCACAAGAGGAACCAGTTCTGAAAGTACCTCAACCTGCATGGAATCCCATTCATCATCGCTGGCGTTCGTTTCACGCAGATCAGTGATGATCAGATGAGCAACTTCGATTTCAACGGCGATTCTTGCCATCGACGGTTCGCCGTAAGGTGTATGAGGCAATACGATCAGCGTCAGCGCACTGAGAAGTAGTCCACTGATGATGACCTTACCGGGCTTAGTCCATAGTTTCTCAAGAACGAAACCGATCCCGGCCGCCAGTGGTGAGGTGACGCGTTCCACCACCTGCGAAAGCCATTGCAGTTGACGTCTCAGAAATGTCTGAGGCAAGACGAAGTCGGCTGATTCGCCTTTGGCCGCTGGTGGATTTGCCTTCGTCGACTCTGCGGGACGACCTGTGGTGCTACTCATGAACAAAAATGACAGCCACCCACGCAACGTTGCGCCGAAAGATTGCTTTGCTGTCAGGCTACCACTGCGTTTTGCCAACAGTAGCTTAGACTTATCCAGGATACGTGCGGCGGACGATGAAGCATCGACTGCGGACTCCGGGACTCGACTCGACTCAGCCACCTGAACAGCGGCGATAGTATCAACCGCCGAAGCCCATTCGCCGTCCTCTCCAACGCGCAGTCGGTCTGCACTGTCAATCTGGCCGGCTGCGACTCGAGCGATCAAATCATCGATCGTAAGAGGCCCATACACCTGACCTTCACTTTCCCAATAGAAGTTTTCCGACACCGACAACTCCACCAAGGGTTAGAGCACGTCCCTCTTGTGCGTTTTCATCGCAGCATACTGCTACAACACAAGATCACATACCATATTCTTATATGCCATGACTGTTATAG
>CAYZYB010000504.1:0-4515 GCA_964481505.1 uncultured Planctomycetaceae bacterium
CGCCTGTGACATACGGACGCGGCAGGCCTTCGCCCCAACCAACGCTGCCGTCTTCCAGTTCGCAGCGGACCACCAGGGTGTCGTTGTGATATCGCACATGCGAAGCATGTCGAATTGGTTTGCGAAGCCGAACGAGTACTTCAAAGGCCTGCAGCGATCGAATTCTCATCGCAGCTTTCACGAACCGGAACCAGGCAACAAAGAAGAAGTTTCCACGCAACGCTCAGGCCATGGAATGTACTTCCTCAACGGCGAAACCCGCAACCCGCTTTGCGCAGAATCGGGGGAGGTTCACTATTGTGGCGGTCGTTTTTCGCTGCGTCTTTGGTCTGAGCGTCTGTCTGTTCCCGTTCTGCGATTCGATTCTACTGGTTCTTCGGGTTTCGAACGTCGTGAACTATTGCGGCGTTCCTCCTGCTGGCGTTTTTCCAACAGATGTTGAAGTTCGGGTGGAAGCGGTAGTGGTTCAGGCATGCTGCTGTCTCCTGTCCTGTCAGGTTGTGAAGTAGACTATTCCGGTTTCGGCGGATCGCTGGCTAACACGAGTTCGAAGGTAACGCCGCTCCGGTCAATTGAAGCGACGCGAATGCCGTCCTCGACCATTTCTCCCTCAACAATCGTGCGGTCGCCAAGCAGCACCGATGGACCACGATGTGTGGTCATGAACATCGTGATCGGCTGGTTTTGCAGTTCCGCAAGTCGACGTTTTTGTGCAAGCACGTCCTGTTCGAATTGTTTCTGGGCGAGTGGTTCTGTTTCGTCAGGCTGTGCATCTTCCTGACCAGGAGATTTCGGCGGTTCCGTCGAAATCTTCGCCTGCGCTGCTTCTTCTGTGTCTTGATGCGGGGAGGTCCAGTCCATGAGTTCAGCGATGAATGAAGCTTCTGCTGCTGCATCGATTTCCTGGAACCGTCCCAGGAATTCTTCCAGCGGAATTTCGGTCATCGATTCAGGACCTGTGATGCCATACATCAGCATCTCCGCATCAAGGATCGCTCGCGGGTCAGATAGTTCGAAAGGATTGTGACGCGTCACGTTAGCGAGTGCGTAGGTCGGCCACTGAACATTTCGGCGCTGTGATGCTGCTGTTTCTTCTGTGGCGGTGACTGTCGGCGCCGGATATGATGGGACCGCTTTGTCTGACTCTTCTTCGTCCCCTGGCAAAAGGACGGCGACGAATACGAGCAGTAATACCGGGATCATCGCCATTTTGACGCGATCACTCTTTTTTGATGCATCAGTCATTGAGAGCCACCTTTGTCGTATTGCCCTGGGTTTCGGCGAAGAAAATGGAGAGTTCCATCGTGACGGGATAGCGTCCTGCAATGTCTGCAGGATCGACATGCAACGTGGACACCTGTGTGAGCCGTGGCAGAGAACTCAATCCATTCAAAAACTGACAAAGGCATTCATAAGTACCGATGCCCTTCAGTTGCACGCGGATTCTCTTCAGGTGATTGCTGTCTTCAGCTCGACCAGGACGAAAGTTCTGAATCCCCAGCTTCGATTCTTCGGCCAACTGCGTCAGTTGAGCGAGAAAACGAGACTCTTCAGGCGTATTCGGGATTTGCGTCTTAAGGTCTTCAAGCCGCTGCGAAAGGGCAAACAGTTCGCATTCCGCCTGCTCGAAGTTCTCAACAACTTCGTCACGTTCTTCAAACAGGTCTGTGTCACGTTTGATGGATGCAGCCAATTCCTGCATTCGAGCCGGATCGGCGCAATTAAAAAACTGACAGGCGAGTACGGGAATGCAAACCGCCCCCATAAGGCCGACGCCGTGGACGATCAGACGAATCTGCTTCAGGCTTGTCTTTTGGGTGATCGATTCAATCATAGGAGCTGTCCTGCAACACGAATTTGATCCGCTGCAGTTCCGTTTAATAGATGCAGGTTAATTCGTATTGGCGTGTTTCGTGTTGATTAAACACCTGGCTGTCCGAAGAACGCAGTTCGACAGATTCGAAGACGCTGGCTTCTCGCAGCACAGAAATGAATGAGGCCACAGCCATGTCATTGACCGCGTAGCCATTCAGGATAAGCTCCATTCGTTGTTCGAATTCCACTTTCTTCTTTTTGCCCGTGTTGGCTCGCAATTTCTTTGAGTTGTCCTGCTTCGGCGTGGCGACAGGGCGTTCGATTGATGCCAGGCGGAGACTCTGGACATTGATCCGCCCCTGATTGGTTTCTGCAGCGCCGCTGATGATCCCCATTAGCGACAGAGTCTGACTGCTGTCCGATTCGGTGAGCCATGACTCTCGTTCACGAATTTTCGCGATTTGAGTCTCAAGTTGCTTTCGTTCGCCTTCCAGTTTCTGAATCGGTGCTGCTTTCTCGGCAGCATGAGACGATGCCGCTTCCAGGGATCTTAACTGACTACGTTTGCCAAGAACCATTGTTGTCGCAACAAGCGAGACAATGATCCAGACAACGGCCCAGAACTTCATGCCGGAGCGCAAGAGGCGGGCCTTCAAGACAGACGAAGGAAGCAGGTCCTGTGAATCGCTCATGTCCAGTTCCTCCCAACGGAAGCGGCCATCGCGACTCCGTAGACGGCGTCGCTGACATGTGAGTTTCGTGAGTTCAGCTTCCATGGAGTGGTTTCAAGACCACAGCGTTCCTGAAAAGCGCTGGATATCTGAGGGATCGTGGCCATGCCTCCAAACAGTACCAATTGTGAAGGCATCAGTTTGCGAAGGTGGTGACGCAGGTATAAAAGAGTCTTCTGCAGTTCCGCGCAAACTTTGTCGAGTTCCGGAATCAGCAATCGTTGTATTTTTTCGGTGGCAGCATTTGATGTGGCATGCGCTCCTGCTGCTGGTAGACCGCAGGTGGCCAGGACATGAAGAATGTCGGTTGAATCCAGACGCAATCCCTGGGCAAGAGATTCGATCGCGTCCCGACCGTTGCAGTCTCGCAGGCGTCGGACAAATTCCGGGCGGCCATTCCTGGCGATCACCAGCGTGACGGTGGAATGCCCCCAATCAAGTAAGGCAATTGGCTCATCTTTCCGGCTGAAGCTTCCCAACTCCGCCGCGCGAGCCATCGCAAAGGGCAGGCTGTCCATCCCAACGCATCGCAGCTTGACCGACTTTAAGTCGTCAACGATCGTTTCCGCAATACTGCTGCGTACCGAGACCGACGACACCATCGCCATGTCGTGCGGGGTCTCCTCATGCTGCCATGTTCGTGTGATACGCTGGTCGAAGTCTTCGTAGTATTCACGAAGAGATTCGATCGCCATTTGCGCCACGTCGTCGTGCTCGCCTTCAGGAACTTCTACCGAACGCAGGTCCGTCAAACTCATCGGCAAAACACAGGAACACTCGTGCTGAGTGGCCACGGTTCGGGTTTTCAGAACTTCAAGTTGCTTCGCCAGGCCTGCGTAGCCCGGTTCAGGGTCGTCCACAATCGCGTCGCAATCCAGCTCCAGTGAAGCGTCCATTGCAGTCCGTTCCGCACCAGTCGTCTTTTTACTCACTGTCGACACCGCGGGATGAGTCGCTTCCGTAATCGGCAGTATCAGGCGATTACTGACGGTCCAGCGTCCATGAACCCATTCCAGTCTCGCCATTTTTATCGCAGCGCTGCCAATGTCGACACCCAGCGTGCTTTGCCGCCTGCGTCGCGATATTGAGCTTTTTGATTGGAGTGTTGAGGTGGACATGGAGATTCATTTTTGGATTGCAGAATTGTGCGTGCACGATTTTCTAATCGTGGGCGATGGTTGCAGCCTTGATTCTACTTTCTGCGAGTTGTTGTTTTTTTGTTTTCGGTTTCCACAACGACAGCCGCCTCGATGCGGGCGATTCGCTGATCCATTGTTCCAATTTGTTCGGAAATCTTTTCCAGAATCTTCGCTGATCGCTCGCCACCGCTAAGGAACGCCTGTGGTTTCTTTCGTTCCTGGGCGTGCAGGTCATTCACGCTGGTGAACGTTGTCACGGCCCATCCAAGCATTGCACCGAGGAGCAGAAGAACGGCGGTTTGTGAATGAGATTGGGTTGTGTTCATGGAAAGTTTCCTTTGTCGATCGTTATCCAATGTCTGTAACATCGAGCAGTGGCAGCATGATTGACATCACGATGAATGACACGAACACACCCATCGACAGAATGATCACCGGTTCAAGTATCTTCACCGCCTGCCTGATCTGGCGTTCGCCTTCTTCTTCGTAAAATTCGCCGACGGTTGCGATCACTTCCGCAAGTCGTCCGGTACCTTCAGCGGTCAGAATCATCTGAGCGGCGCCGTTCGGGATGCAGTCTGTCGTCGCCAGCCCGGCAGAAATACCTCGGCCGTTAATGACGTCGTCTTCGAGTCGCACAAAGAGCTGCCTGATCAACAGATTGCTGGAAGCCGTCTGACAGAGTACCAGTGTGTCCAGCAAGGGAATTCCACTCTGCAGCATCGTGCCCATCAGCGTGAACAGGCGACCACAGGACAACCCCTGAACCGCTGGTCCGATCCCGCGAGTTTTCAGCAGCATCCGATCAATCATCAGCCGCACGGAACTGT
>CAYZYB010000505.1:0-4510 GCA_964481505.1 uncultured Planctomycetaceae bacterium
TGATTCATCTGGCAACGTTGGTCCACGACGACGTTATCGACGAAGCAGAAACACGCCGCCACGTTGCCACCGTCCATCGCCGCTGGAACACAGAAACGAGCGTATTGCTGGGCGACTTCCTGTTTTCTCGTTCGTTTCATCTCGCGGCGACAACCGGGGACGCGAACGCTTGTGCACTGATCGGAAAAGCAACGGACCGGACCTGTGAAGGAGAACTAAATCAAACCGCCGCGCGACTGGAACAGTCTGCATCAGAAGTCGACTACTTCCGGATCGCTCGTGGAAAGACGGGGCAGCTATTCGCTTTAAGTTGTCGCTTAGGCATTGCCGCTGCCGGCGGTTCTGAACAGGAATGTCGTGTCGCCGGGAATTTTGGAATGCGTCTGGGAATGGCATTCCAAATCGCTGACGATGCCCTGGACCTGACACAGTCTCAGGCGGCAACGGGGAAAGACGCTGGCAACGATTTACAAAATGGCCGTCGAACCTTGCCGATCCTAAGAGCGATGAGCATTGCTGCAGAAGAAGATTCCACTGCAAACGCTGGAGATCTACAGACTCTGACGGAATGGCTATCGGGCGAACAGAGTGTTTCTGCCGAAGAGATCGGACGTCTGAAACTGATCGGACGCGGTGTACAATCAGCACTAAACACGGCGACGGCGCTCACAACCAAGGCCATCAACAGCCTGAAGTGCTTTCCAGCCAATGAAGATCGGCGGCTGCTCGAGTCAATTGCAGGTTACGCGGTTCGCCGCAATCAGTAGTTGCGTCGAGACTCGGCTCAAAGGTCTATCGCAGAGAGAAAACGATCACTGCGTCAGAAATTGACCTTTATATCACACAGGCAATTCTGCCTCAGACAAAATTTCCGTTTCCCCTGTCACCTGAAACGGCTGAGAAGAAGGTCGGTCAACCCTGTCCAATTCCATCTTGAAGGCACAGTCTCGTCCATTATCCTTGCTGCGATAGAGGCATGTGTCGGCCAGTTCAATAATCTGATCCGGCCTGTCTGCTTCGGTGGGACGATGAACAACAGCAGCACCAATTGACAACGAGAGTGCGGGCAATGCCACAGCGGTTTGCGCGAAGCTGCTCTTGATGCCTTCCAGAATACGCAACAACGGAATGTCAATTTCACCAGGAAGACATCCACAGCAAATCGCGGCAAATTCATCTCCCCCGTAACGGGCAAGCACATCGTAGGAACGCAGTTGCTCTTTTAGTCGTCTGGCAATTTCATTTAGTGCAACGTCACCCACACAGTGTCCGTACATGTCATTCACTTCTTTGAAGTGATCGACATCAAATAAAACGACGGCAATCGAATGAGAATCTCGCGCTGCTCTGGCGAGTTCTTCTTCAAGACGTCTTTCGTAGATCATTCGATTGGGAAGTGATGTTACCGGATCCGTCATTGCATCCGAAAGCGATTGCTTCACAACCTGCCAGCTCAAAAAGACATCTTCGTCAGAAACCAACGCCGAAACTCCGTCGTTGCTGCGGACGGCAGTACATTCTATTGGCAGTTCTTTGTGTGCAGCTGATTCGACCGAAGAATCCTCAGTTGGTGAGATCTTCCATTGCAGAGTCGACTCAATGGCCATTTGCTCCCAGCGAGCTCGTTCAACCGGATTCGCCACATTAAGTTTTTGCAGAAGAAAGACGGTTTCGACGATTCCGATCAGCTGTCCGACGGCGTTCTGAACGAGCACATGGGAAACTGAGTTATGGTCAATGGCGTCCAGCACATCACGCAGGCAGGTTTCCGCAGACACCACGCAATTGTGGGTCTTTCCGTTCGGTGAGGCCGATATGTGAATGGGTTGGTACTTCATTCGCAAGTACCTTCGTTTTCACGTTGCGGTGTTGGAACTGTTCCCATACCGACGTCTGCCAGATTCAGCCGAATCTCAAGGATCTCATCGCGGCGCCGCATGAACGCATCCAAAACCTGAGGATCAAACTGGGTTCCCCGCCCTTCCTCGAGTAGGTCGAAGCATTTTTTAATGCAGAATGCAGGCTTGTAAGGCCGCTGACAGCTTAATGCATCGAAGACATCTGCAACCGCTGTAATTCGGCCTTCCAATGGAATATCTTCTCCCGACAATCCCATCGGATAACCGCTTCCATCCCAGTGTTCGTGATGCGTGAGCGCGATTCTCGCCGCCATTTTTCGCAAAGGTGTTCCGTCAACAGGACTGGTCGGGGGGACGTCATTCTCTCCACCGTCAATCGAGCGACGATCGTAGTCAAACACCTGCTTGCCCATATTGCAGTGTTGTTGCATGATGGCTGACTCTTGCGGTGACAGGCTTCCGTTCTTCTGCAGGATGGAATCCGGGATACCAATCTTCCCAACGTCATGAAGCTGAGCCGCCAGTGCGAGCAATCGTGATTCGTGGGGCGAAAGTCCAAGTTCTTCCCCGATGATTCCTGCATAGCGACCAACACGAACGATGTGTTTTCCAGTAATGTCGTCGTGAAATTCAGCAGCGCGGGCCAAACACTGGACGATTTCCACTCGCGATGCGACAACTTCTTCGGTCCGCTGCCGAACGACATCTTCCAGGTGACGAGAGTGCTTACGAAAGTAGTCGTGGTACGCCTTCATCGTCAGCGCATTGCGGACGCGCGGGATCAGTTCAGCGCGATCCACCGGCTTCGTGAGGAAGTCCGTAGCGCCCAGTTCAAGAGCTTCCAGTCGCGTGTCTCGATCTGTCGAGGCGGAGAGGATAAGAACTGGCACGTGCCGCAGTTGCGAAGTCGCTCGCACGGCTTCCAGAATTTCAAGCCCATTGACGTGTGGCATCATGATGTCGAGGAGGATGACATCGGGAGCGTCAGAGCGAATCTTCGCCAGAGCCTCACGTGGGTCCGTTACGTCCGACAGTTGAAAGAACCCAACGTCCTGTAGAACTTTACGCACCAATTTAATATTGATGGGCTCGTCATCAATGATCATTACGCGTCGAGATTCCAGATCGAAGTCGACTTCATCGAGTCCATGTTCATCGATTGACGGGACTGCAGCGTACGTCGCCGAAATTTCTGCAAGCAAGTCCTGCTCAAGCAGTGTTGGCTGTGTTGTCTCAGTCATCTTTGATCGTTCCTGGGGCACAGCGAATTTCGGCTGGGCGCATGCTCTAACAATGAAAATGAAGGTACGTATCCAAACAGCGACATGGCCCAACCTGCCGCGGAACAACGAAACCGTTCCTCGTGAAACCTAGTCTACGCATCCGGACTTCGCGGATTCTGTGTTTCCCCAGCAGGCTCGCACACGGTGATTCCAAATCGCATCGCACTCAACCAGCACGACCATCACAACCCTCCCTGGGATTTTGCAGACGCTTGACGAGATTCGGCACAAAATCGGCACAATCAGCCCCACAACTTCCTCATCTGCGTTCGAGGCCAGTCTGCCTGACGCCACTCGGCCAGCACTGCCGAAGTTAAGCGAGCGGGATCACAAGTCGTTTAGGCAGCCGGATGGAGTCAGGTTGATGGAGACGGAACACACACCTCCAGCGAAGAAGCCGTTTTCACTTCGCATTTTCATGTTTGTGGCTGCCATGGTTTTCTCAGACCTTGCACTCGCACAGCAAGGGACGGGCCCTGCCACTCCCCCACCTCCTGTGCCGGCACTTGGTAATTCGGACGCTCCGTCTGTCGAAGTCGCTGAGCCCCTGCTGAAACGCCAGGAGGATGTCGGCAACTCGGGCGATCCACAATGGGAAGCATTCTCAGCTGATGCTGATGAGGCTTATGAAGAAGGCGAAGACGGGCTTGGCGAACTCGGCGATCTGCTTGACATGGCTGATCAGGACATCAGCAGCCTTTCGCAAGTGCCCGTTTCCAGACCATCCGTCGCTCCTGCTTTAGATGCGGTCGTCTCGACTGTGGAACGAAAAACCAGCACGGTAGGCCGCACACCCGCCGCCGTGTTTGTCATCAACCGCGAGATGATTCGGCGTTCCGGTGCTCGGTACGTTCCTGAAGTTCTGCGTATGGTGCCGGGTGTTCAGGTTGCTCAAATCGATGCGAACAAATGGGCGGTGTCAATTCGAGGCTTCAATGGCCGTTTTGCGAATAAGTTGCTGGTGCAAATAGACGGCCGCAGTGTCTACAACCCGCTTTTTGGCGGTGTCTTCTGGGATGCACAGGGGATCCTCATGGAAGACGTCGAACGCATTGAAGTCGTCCGTGGCCCCGGAGGCGCGGTCTGGGGCGACAACGCTGTCAATGGCGTCGTGAACATTGTCACTCGCAAAGCATCAGAAACTCATGGGACCTACCTCGAAGCAGGCGGTGGTAACACGGAGCAGGGCTTCGGTGCCATTCGTCATGGTGGAGCTGTCAGCGATAACGCTGACATGCGAGTCTACGGTCAATGGTCAGAACGAAGCGCGTTCGAATCTGCCTCCAGTCACGACGCCTGGCGCAGTGGGCAAGTGGGAGCGAGACTTGACTGGAAGCTGGACCAATTCGACAGCTTCACCCTCCAGGG
>CAYZYB010000506.1:0-4493 GCA_964481505.1 uncultured Planctomycetaceae bacterium
GATCCGTACTGCTTTGGTCGTCTTGACCGCTCATTTTGCAGCAACAGTGTTGCAAGCCTGAGCACCATTTCACCTCAGTAGGCCAGAATCATGAGCTCGAGCGTTTTCGATATGTCGGATGAAATGAGGGGTGTACGTGGCGCATGGCAGGGGGGCGCCTGTCCGGAGTGCGGTGACGATATGCCCGCAAATGTGGTCCACTGCATTTCCTGCCGCGCTCTGTTAAATTCTGAACTTACTGAAGACAGCGTTGAAATTCCGGCATATGTTCCCCTTCCAGAAATCCGCGAGATGAAGACAGCCAAAGCTCGAGGACATTACATTCGATGTGGTGGCTGCCGCGAAGAACTCAGGATTAATGCCAAGTACCTGGGAGCCAACGTGCAGTGTCGACACTGCGACTTTTCGTTTGCGTACAGCCCCACGGTCGAAAAGATCGCCATGTACACCAACTGCCCACACTGCTCTGAAGAGATTCGTGCAAGCACTCAGTACATCGGCCAGAAAGTTGCCTGCCGCTTCTGCCAGGGACCGCTGGAACTTGAGGGATAAGTTCCCCGCTCTACTTTGAAAACAGCGTTACCCTGCCCCTCTTCAGCGTCACAACTTCTGACGCGATGCGCATAGCCTATACGGTACAGATACTGCGCCGCCGGAAAACGATGCCACCAGCCAACCAGGCTGCCAGTGTGACCGATAGCAGCACACTGACGTCCTTCCACGGAAAGCTGCCGCTCTTGATGATCAACGCCGGTCGGTAGTATTCCATAATGCTGAGGAACGAAACGGTTTTCGCAGGCTCCCAGAACTGTGCCAGAAAGTTCAACAGAAACGAAGCCAGTAACACCGCAAACATGATTCCAATGGCTCGGCCGCGCCGGTCGCTGTTCGCGGATACGAAGAACGTAAGACTTCCCACTGCCAGATATATGGCCAGCAGGTTTGCCAGTATGCAAAACAGCCCAAAAGTTGTAGCACGCATTTGCGGCTGTAATACTGATGACGCCAGGAAATGACCTGAGAAGCCCGCCAGCAAAATGACGACTCCGGAAGCGACCCAGCCGATTGTTTCACTGAAGTAAAGCTTCCATCGGGACACCGGCAGCCCCAGCAGAAAATCCACGCTGCCTCGATCGATTTCCGCTGCTGGCATACGCGTGCAATACATCAACGAGTGTGCCCAAATCAGCGACAGCACGGTCGGGTGAACCCACAAAAATGCCTGCATCATCTCCGCCGAAAAACCGTCGCCCGGATCGACGCCCAGCAACGCCGTGAGCAACGGCTTTATAAACGGGATCTTTTTGAAGACACGATGTACATCGCCCAGCACTTTGGGCAACAGTGCGGTCAGCAACCACATAATGGCACTCAAACCGAAGCTGAAATAAACCACCGGCCAGCGCACTTCGAAGAAGATCTTTCTCAACAATCCAATCATGCCTGCTGCTCCGTCGCGGACGTGTCGTAGAAACTGCGAAACAGAGTTTCCAGGTTCGGCTGACCGATGCTGATATCTGTCATGGGGACAGTTGCCGACCACTGTGCAAGTTCAGCAGCTGAGCCCGTTAGCTGCAGCTTCAATTGGTTTCCAACACACTCAGTAGACATCGCGAATTGCGGAACAACGGCGGCTTGAGCGTCCGCTTCCGACGCAAAGGTAATCGATACGGCTCGTGGAGCCCGAGCTTTCATTGTGGCCAGCGATTCGTCCGCCACGATGCGGCCATTCTTGACGATCGCTACTCGATCGCACAACGAATCGACTTCGCTGAGCGTGTGGCTGGAAAAGAACACGGTGTGCCCTTCCTTCGCGAGTTGCCGCAGGCAATCGGCCAGCGTGTCCTGCATCAGCGGGTCCAGGCCCGATGTCGGTTCGTCCAAAATCACAAGCTTCGGCCGATGAGCCAGCGCCAGCACAAGCGCGACTTTTTGTCGATTGCCTCGCGACATCTTGCGCACAGGCAGATCAGGTTCTAATTGAAAACGCTCTGCCAGTTCCAGCCCATGCGAATGCAGATCAACGCCACGAACGTCCCCAACAATCTGAAACGCTCGTCGTGTTGTCAGCCACGGATACAGCCGAACATCTCCCGCCACATAACCAACGTCCTGTTTAATGGCCGCCGTATCGTGCCAACAGTCCTGCCCCAAAATCGTAGCCTGACCGGCAGACGCTTTCAGAAAACCCAACAACAGCCGAATCGTCGTCGACTTCCCTGCCCCGTTCGGTCCAAGAAACCCAAAGATCTCCCCCGCGCCAACTGAAAAGCTGACCTCATCAACACCGCGACGGGAGCCGTATCCTTTGGTGAGCTGACTTGTTTCGATCGCAAACATACAAGATGGCTGAGCGGTTTTGTGAGGCAGAAACGAACGACCGCCGGATTGTAGACGTCTTGCAATCTTTGCACGTTGCAAAACGCTTCTTCGTCGCGGCGAAAGTCCGGAATCCGCCAGATTGCCAATTCTCCGACGGACGCTGATCGCGTGATTCCGCCGGGCTCCTGTGTCGTGCCGTCTTCGGCGAGCAAGCCGCCCCATAGAAGCTGTCGACCGCACAGACGGAATTCCAGAAATCAGCAGGTCATGCAGTACTGGATTGGCTGTTTGCTGATGAGCTTTCTGACTTGGTAGCCCGTCGAGGAATAGCCCTAACCTGCAAATTATAGTCCCTTGAAGTATCGGATCAGCATCTGCTCCTGTGACCACCGGTCTTCGGAACCGGGGGACCTGATTAAGTGCAAATATGCAACCGCAATCCATTTAACGAGGATTTTGCTCACGGCAACAATTCAATCTACGTCCGCTACACGCTTAAATCGATGTTGCAAGCTACGCACGCACCAACTCCGGACTACGCTCACTCGGCCATTTCCGTCTGGCTGGGGCGTGAAGTTCATTCGATTGCGATCGAATGGCTCATCCACGCGGATTATCTCAATCTCAAACTTACGATCGGAGATTGAGACTAACTTGTCGCGCCATCCAATGACGATCTCCAAAACTTCCGCTAAGTCCAGCCCCTTCTCCGCCAGCCATCTGTACAGGCAAACACCAACATCAGAGAGAGCGTCGACAATTCGACTAGACTCATCTTTGCTGGCTACTTGGTTTGACGAAGAAAGTAGAACGTTAGACCGGATAACCGCAGCAAACAGGTGACGCCCATAGACGGACCGATCAGATTCGACATCAATTTCCAAATCCCCATACATCGGAACCCATTCTCCTCCCGAATCCGACGAGGGGATTATGCTCCCTCTCAAATTTTTCGCACAATTGGAAAGCCGCACAGACTCACTCTCAGACTCTTTGGCTTCCGTAAGTCTCTGTTCGCTTTCGACTCTACTCGCTTCGGCGAGTTGGCTTAGAGCCCGGGCTTTGTCCAGTGCATTTTTCGCTTCAGACTGTGAGTCGGCAACCTCCCTCCTCAATTGACATAGGCGAGCCGTTTCCTGGTCCAGTTCCAGCCTTGCTGCTTCGTACTCGGCCTTCTGTTGTTGCAACAGGTTTCTGTCGCTTTCAACTCTGTCCAAGAGTGATGAGAATCTCTCGTCTTGTGAGTCTCCCAACTGTACTAGTTTGTCTCTCGTTGCAGCAATGGAGTGTAGTTCCTGTGTAAGCTCTTGCTTGAGTAATCTGAGCTGGCTTCCTTGCCCGCTGATACTATCAATCGCTCTGGATAGGAAACTCTTGTTTGCATCATTTTCACTTGCAAACGCTGCCGCAAGGGACTCTTGGAAGCTATGAATAGAATCGGATTGAGAGTTACTCTGCTTAGTAAGCTTGCTCAACTGCCCTTCTATCGCGGTGAAACGCTCAGTCACTGTCGCTGCCAGGAATTCCACCCGATCAGTAATCGGTGAAACAATCGCCTCAAGCGACATGATCAGAGCATCAATGTCCGTTGTCTTCGATGGGGGTACGACGAACTCCGCCGTTGCTTGGTCGTCATCATCTAATGCAGCACTCGGTGATGTCGTCGCTTCTTTTTCTTCCGCATACTGTTCATTGCTGTTTACAGCTGATAACGGGGCGGAAAAATTGCACCCTACAGCTGAATCAGCCGATTCTTGCGATCCGGATGCCTCCGCAGCAGGCAGGCAGTCGGGGACTGCTCTAGGTTCTTCGCGACCGACTTCACTGACAGCGTCCGACAGATTGGCTTCATCTCCTTCGCTCGATGAAGTTGTCGTCGGGCGGGAAGGCTCCAACGACCGAAGATTGTCGGATCCTTTAACACCGCCCTGTGGACTCTCTAACTTGATATCCTCATCATGCGGAGGCAGTTTCGCAGGTACACTACCCCGCCTAAGTAAGGCATTTTTTTTTGAGTTTGTTGACATTTTCCGTCCTCGATCATCGCACCCTAGCGGTCTTGTAGACTTGCTGAAAGATCAAACCGAGCGGAGTCCTTCCAGAAGCCCGTTGACAGTTGAGTGCAAACCTCAAGTACACAGTGCTCCGTTACATCCATGTCATTGTACAAC
>CAYZYB010000507.1:0-4487 GCA_964481505.1 uncultured Planctomycetaceae bacterium
TCTACCTTCTGGCCTGTGGCATGTTGCTGTGGACTCAGTCTCCGCGGCGTGCGCTGGCGCTGGGAGTTTTGTCGTTGCCACTGCTGTTCTTAATCGGGAATCCGATCGAAGAAATCATGGTGGTCATGCGATTTCAGGGGGTCGACAGTTTGGAGAGCCTTGGCATGCGGGGCAAATACTGGAACGCCTGTATGCACTATCTGTCGCGCGAACAGTGGTTGTTTGGCTCCGGTCTTTCTCACTGGCCCGTGTTTCTGAAGTACTACGCTGGCTATCCCGGTGCGGATCCTCACAACTGGGTCTTCTCGATGGCGGGCAGTTTCGGCCTGGCGGGTTTACTGTTCTATGCGTGTCTGGGATATCTGCTACTGCGACGCGGTTTTCGTGGCCCGAAACGCTATCGAGCGATCGCGCTTTGTTTATTGGTGCTGTTGCTTGGCCGGGATCTCGCGAACGTTCAATACGTCGTGAACAATCACGCGATGGGCAGCTTGTATTGGATTTGCATCGCCTGTGCGTTTACCTCTCAATCGGATCTCGATGCTTCGGTGCCGCCAGCTGACTTGACAGTTTCGGCTTCGTGACAAGCCTTCCGTTGTTGCTGAATTGAGACATTGCCAGACAGCAGACGAGTTTGGCTTTAAGGAATAAGACATGAAATTCGTTTCCGACATGGACGTCGCGAACAGGAAAACACCATTGAGGAATTGCGCCTCAAGCGGTGATGTTCCCCTGATGAAGATCTATGGCGAACGAAACTCCGGCACGATCTATCTGAGTGAACTCATTCGACTGAACTTCGTTTGCAAAGAACTGCGGGGCTTTGTGCCGTGGCCTGTGACTGGACTGCAGCTCGTTTTGCCCGGCCGCGAATCGGTGAAGGATGCTTTCTTTTCCACAACCTTCGGCAGCAATCTCGGGTGGAAGCACATGCGTGCGAAGCCGGTGGAAGAACTTAAGCGATACAGCATTTCTTCCCGACGGCTGCACTTTGTTACTATCACCAAAAATCCTTATTCGTGGTTGCTGTCGATGCATCGGCGGCCGTACCACCAACACTACGATGCTCCGCTTAGCTTCGAAGAATTCCTGACGACTCCGTGGCAAACAACGGGTCGTGACGGCACCAAAGAAACGGTTTCAAATCCTGTTGAACTTTGGAATCTGAAGAACGGTTCTTACCTGAACCTAAACCAGGGTTTTCCGGCTCTCAACCTGCGGTACGAAGATGTGCTGTGCGATCCACAGCGCGCAATGAAGCAGGTCGAATCCGAATTCAAATTGCAGCGGTCAACGCCTGAGTTTCGGAACTACGAACGTTCAACGAAAGAAACCAGCAAAGATTCAGCGTACTACAAAGACTACTACCTGAACGAACGCTGGCGAGAAAAACTGTCAGCCGACGCTGTTGAGGTTATCAACTCGTGTTTGGATCAGGAACTGGTGCAGAGGTTTGGGTACCAGTTGTTGACTCACATCGAGACCAATTGAAGGATCATCTTTTCCGGACTGGCTTTCCAAGAGGCTGATTTACGAAATCAAATGTCCCCACCCGTCTCCCATCCCACAATCACCCGCTCCACGAATTCGAGCCCTGCGTTTCGTGGCGTTTGGGCTGCTGTTCGTGGTCGCAGTCAGTTTGTCGTTAACGTACTGACCAACGCGGGCGGGAGCACTCTGAATTCCGTGCTCCAGCTGCTGCTGCTGTTGGTGCTTGGGCGGCTGCTGGGGAAAGACGCCTATGCCGCGTGGTTTGCTGTCGGACCGCTGATCGCGATCGGTGAAGTTGCCTGTGATTTCGGCACGCGATTGTGGGCCGTGAAGCGATTTGCGAGCAACGAGGATGCTGCCCTCACTTTCAAATACTGCGTATGGCACAAAGTGTTGTTTACACTGCTTGCTGTCATTGTGCTTAGCCTGATTCCTCTAAACACACTCACGTTTTCTGCGCTCGCACTCAGTCTTCTGATTGCCACAACTCAGCCCAGCAGTGATCCGTTTTTGTGGTACCTGCGTGGCAAAGAACGCCTTGATGTTGAAGCGGGCGTGGTGTTGAGTTGTCGCGTTGCCATCGTGGCCGGGGTCATTGCCACAGCGATGTTTGATGTGCAACTGGTTCCTTTGTTACTGGTTTGGTTGTTGTTCAATGTTGTCCGGATGATCTGGGAATCGCGTCTCGAAATCTGCGCGCCGCTGTTCGCAAATTCCGCGACCGCTGTGGTGTCATTCCGTGACCTGAAGAAAAATGTTCGAGACGTTTTGCCGATCGGAGTTTCGCTGGTGTTGTCGCCAATGTTCACGCAATGCGCTGTGTTGTTTGTGGCGGTTTACGGGACGGCATCTCAAATCACCGAATTCGGCGCAGCGTTTCGGTTGGCGATGGCTGCCGGGTTTGTTGGCACTAGTATTGTGGTGAGTTCGTTTGCTCGTTTGTCGAAGGCAATTGCTGATAAAGACGATGCCGCCGCGCGACAGATTCTCCGCACGAAATTTCTGTTGCTGATGGCTGCTTTCACGCCGATTTGCATTTGCGGAATGCTGCTGTCTGTGCCCGTCGCGGAATTGATTTCCAGGCTGACGATGAAGCCGGATCTTGCAACCGCCGGGCACGTGATGGTTTTGTTGATGCCGGGGCTTTATCTGTCCAGCATCAACATGGGGGCGAAATTCAGTTTGAACGCATTCGGACTGAATCGTCAGGATGTTGTGGCGATGCTGGTTGGTTTTATGACGCTTGTTGTGGCGTTTCAGGCTGCATCGAGTTTTGCTCTACCCGTTCGAGCGGCACTGTGCTGGATGTCGGGTGAGGTGGCGGTGCTGACGCTCCGTTTTTCGTTTTTGAAAGCTCAAAACTGTCTTGAAGGCGTACCAATTTGGCTTATCTGCGGAACCCTCGCGGTGCTTGTTGCGCTGGCGACCTCACTTTATGCATACGCTTAAGGATTTTGATTATGCAATCTGCTGCACGGGAAGAAGAACATCCGTTCGTTTCGGTCATCGTGCCGATTCGTAACGAAAGTGATTATATCGAAGGTTGCCTGAACAGTATTCTGCAGAGCGACTGGCCGGAAGATTGCATGGAAGTGCTTGTTCTGGATGGGATGAGCACGGACGATACCGTCGCCAAAGTCAATCAGATGGCGGAGCGTGATTCGCGCATTCGGTTGTTGCAAAATCCGCAGCAGGTACAAACCGTTGCGATGAATATCGGCATTCGCGAAGCGGCTGGCAGCATCATTTTGCGAGTCGACGGACATGCAGAAATCCAGCCCGACTACGTTCGCAAATCGGCGACCGAACTGATGACTCGACCTGACTGCTGGTGCGTTGGTGGCGTTGTGGAAACCATCAACGACACGCGCATCGGGCGTATTATTGCAGCGTCGCAAAGCTGTCCGGTTGGTGTGGGAAATTCACAGTTTCGAATCGGCGGTGATGCGGGCTATGCCGATACCGTGCCGTTCGGTGGTTACTGGAAGTGGGTGTTCGAAAAGATCGGTTGCTACGACGAAGAACTTGCCCGCAATGAAGATGACGAACTCAACGCGAGGCTGATCGAAAACGGCGGCAGGATCTATCTGAATCCGGAAATCAGAAGCCGCTATTTTTCCCGATCAAGTCTCCACAAACTCTGGAAGCAATATTACCAATATGGTGTTTGGCGGATTCGCACGATTCAAAAACGTGGCTCGGCCAGTCTGCGATATTTGGTTCCGTTGTGCTTTGTTGTCGGCGTGATTCTGGCGATCGGTGCGGCGGCCGTTTCTCCCGCAATGCGCCCATTTTCTGCAGTTTTCGCTTTGCTGTATTTGTCCGGGCTGTTCGTCGGCGCTGTGATGGTTGGCCGCAAAACGGGGTTGGCTGGTCTGTTGATTTCACCCATCGTCTTTGCGATTCTTCACTTTTCGTATGGCATTGGCAGTCTATTTGGGATTTTTTGGTTCAGCATTTTGGGACGTCGAACGCTGAATCATGGGATGTCTCGATAGGTGTTTTGTGCCATCGCACTGGTGTTACGTCGAACTCGATCGAAGCGCGAGAAAACTTCTGGTTGGTTGATTGGTTGTCGATTAAACTTGTCATCACATGCATCTGCCTACTCTTTTCGATATGAAATTTCTCTCCGTTGTTCGGCTGCTTCTGCTTGCTCAGCTGACAACGTTGTGTTGCAGTGCGCGCGGGCAGATCATCATTCCGCCACAGTCGCTGACGATTCCATCTGAGTCGCCCGTTGTTCCCGAATCGCAGGTTCCATCTGCTAATCGCGCTGCCTCTACCGCATCGGACTTTGCAGTTACTGTGCGCACTCGATTACTGGGACGATTCGTCAATCAGGAAACGATTCGCAGCAACCCCGTGGCAACTCAGGTGATGGAAGCCAATGTCACTGGTACTCAAACGACGACGACCAATGTTCAGCTGCGTTCTCAGAATAATTCGGATACGGCACGATTGGAGATCCTGACAAATGGAACAGTCTCCAGCAA
>CAYZYB010000508.1:0-4481 GCA_964481505.1 uncultured Planctomycetaceae bacterium
TCCTCACTCTGTGTCGTTGCAGCCATCGGCTGAATCGCAGCCTCAAAACTCAGGCTCCAGTCCCGCCCCCGCGCTGTTACTCATTCCCCAACCTCGGCGCATTCTCCACACCAACCAGCAACCCATCGCTCAACGCCAAGGCCAGCCGGGGCCTCCCGGCTAGTTTTTTTGTTGGGCGAGTTGAAGCATGAAGTCCTGGACGCGGTTGGACGTTTCCTGTGGGTCGGGGGATAGGCCAGCGCTGATCATGGCGTTGGCGTAGAGTTGCTGGCCGCAGGTTTTGATGAAGTCGGCGTTGTCGGAATTTGCTGACAGTTCGCAAAGTCGTGTGATGAGTGGTGCGTTGGGATTGATTTCGAGCACCATTTTGGACATCTCGAAGTCCGGCATTTGCAGCTGCATCACCTTCTGCATTGTCGTGCTTTGTGCTCCCTTTTCGTTGACGAGACAACACACACTTTCGGTGAGACGTTCGGAACGACGGACATCTGCCACCTGATCGCCGAGAGCTTCTTTGATTGATGCCAGAACGGTGTCGAAGGTCGACGGAGTGGTGTCTTCGTCCTTTTTGTCTTCTGCCTTTTCTTTCGATTCGTCGTCGTCCGTTTGGCCGGGTAGTTTTAGATCACCGGAATCGACGGATACTAAATCGTGCTCTTCGAAGGATCCCAGATTCGATAGCACGTATTCGTCAACAGGGTCTGTGAGCAGCAGGACTTCCAGCTTGCGTTCACGGAAAATCTCGAGGTTTGGGTCGCGAAGAATGGCGGTTTCGTCCGTTCCGGTGGCAAAGTAAATCTGCTTCTGATCTTCTCCCGCTCGTTCAACGTAGCTGGCCAGTGAAACGAAGCCATCGTCGGCTGACTTGTCGGTGGATTTGAATCGCAGGAGTTTTGCAAGTCGAGCTTTGTTGTCCCAGTCTTCGTTCACGCCTTCACGCAGCACGCCGCCGAATTCGTCGTAGAATTTTTTGTAGCCCGCGGTGTCATCTGTGGCGAAGGAATCGAGGTGATCGAGAATCTTCTTTGTGATCACTTTCTTCATCTTTGCGAAGACAGTGTTGTCCTGAAGGGCTTCACGAGAGACGTTGAGCGGCAGGTCTTCAGAATCGACGATACCGCGGAGGAATCGCAGATAGTCCGGCAGTAGATCGGTGTTGTCGTTCTGGACAAGAATTCGGCGAGCGCAGAGGTGCAGCCCCTGTTCCATTCGGCCGAATCCCATCTTTTCGAAGTTGGCGTCCGGGCAATAGAGGATGCTGTGAAACTGAAACGGTGAATCGGCCGTTAGGTGCAGATGCCACAGCGGCTTCTGGCCGGGGAATGCCGTCAGGTACTCATAGAATGATTCATACTGCTCGTCGGTAACGCTGCTCTTCGGTTCGACCCAGATCGGGGTTTGGTTGTTGACGTGCTCTTCGCCGACCTTGATAGGATGCGGGACAAACGTGGAGTACTTTTTCAGCACGTGCTTCAGGCGTGTTTCTTCTGTGAATTCGTCGAGGCCCTTCTTTAGGTGCAGACGGATTTCAGTTCCGCGTTGGAGAGCTTCTTCTGGTTCGCTGATGGTGAAGCTACCGTCTCCCTTTGATTCCCAGATCCAACCGGCATCCTCAGAAAAACTGCGCGTGCGAACTTCGACGTGATCTGACAGCATGAAGGACGAATAGAAGCCGACACCAAACTGGCCGATCAGGGAGACGTCGTCTTTGTTTTCGGTTTTCTGCAGATTCTGCAGGAACTCGAGCGAACCGCTATGGGCAATCGTACCCAGATTCTTCATGAGTTCGTCGCGGGTCATCCCAACGCCGTTGTCGCGAATGGTGAGAATCCGATCTTCTGTGTTTGGCTCAACCGTGATCTGCAGGTCGGAAGCATCAATTGACTTGTCAGTCAGTGAGGCGTGCCGGAGTTTGTCGCAGGCGTCAGAAGCATTCGACACCAGCTCGCGGATCGTGATCTCTTTGTTCTGGTAGAGAGATTCGGACAGCAGGTGCAGCAGTCGGCTGATTTCGGCCTGGAATGTGAATTGTTCTTTAGGGGATTCAACGGTCATCGCGTTCACTCAGTATTCAGGATTTGGAAGTCGATAGAATTCAGACGGTTCCCGAAGGAGTTTCGTCTGCTTTTTGTTCGGGCTCTGCTGCAGCAGGCAGCTTCTTAAGAATCCACAGATTCATTGTGGAGATCGGCCAGTGTTCGTCAATTCGCCATCCACAGGATTCTACAAAATCGAACTTCCCTGGCGTTCGAAGAATCAACATGGCGTCTGCGCTTGTGACGTTTGGCTTAGTCAGCCGTTTCAGAGCTTTCCCCAGTGGCTGTGTTGGGGCAAGCAATGGACACTGGTCATATGGTGGATCAAAGTACACGAGATCGTATGGTAGGCATGCCTCCGCTCCGTTTGGGCGAAAGGATGTTCTGTGAATGTTTGTCTTCCAGCAGACGGTTTCTTTATCACGGACGATCGCGTCAACGTTATTGACGAGAGCTTCGTGTACTTTTACGTCGCCTTCGATGAAAACGCAGGATTGGGCGCCACGGCTAAGTGACTCAATGCCCATTGTGCCCACCCCTGAAAAAATGTCGGCCACGCGTAGGCCTTGAAGCATCGCGTCCAAGCGATCAAAAACCTTCTGCCGCACACGGTCGGTGTAGGGCCGAGTGGCTCGCGTGGGAGGCGTTTTCAGGAGCTGTCGACGATATTCGCCACCAATGATTCGCAAAGTCATGTTGTCAGGGGGCCAGCAGCCAGAGGGGCGTTGAAAACTCACAAACAGCGAACAAGCTACGCCGGAAAATGGAAAAACCGAGTCGTTTTGACCTAAAACTGCAGAAAACCCAGCAAATTCCCAATTTGTCGACGAAAGCAACATTGACATGCGTGCCGGCTCCTCTAACCTCCCCCCAACCTCATCATTTTGCTCGTAGAGACGCAGTGGTTGACGTCGAATCGAGCCTTACAACATATTAAACCACAAGGAGTTCCACGCCGATGGCAGCGGACAAACCCCTCTCCAAGTCTGAGATCCTCAATGCTCTTGCCGAAGCAACGGAAATGAGCCGGAAAGAGGTCGACGGAATGTTGCAGGCTTTGGAAGTTTTGATTGAGCAAAACCTCACAAATGGTAGCGGGATCTTCAATCTACCAGGCCTGATGAAGATCTACGTTCATGAGAAAAAGGCGACTCCAGAACGTGAAGGCCGTAACCCAGCGACTGGTGAACCAATTACCATCAAAGCAAAGCCAGCTTCTAAGGTCGTGAAAGTACGTCCTTTGAAGAAACTGAAAGAAATGATCTAACAAATTCCCTGAATTTTCAGGGTATTTCGATCAGCTGTGGCTTCGACATCAGATTTATGGTGTCGTTTCTGCAGAGGTTCTGTTTTGACCGCAATTAGCCGTTTTCCTTAAAGACAGCTAGTTGACCGGGTGGTTGATCGCCGTAGAATGTGGGCAGTCGGTAGATTGTCCGCAGACGCTGCTTCTAAAGGGGCTACATTATTTTGCAGGCCTTCGCTGGATTAGCAGTACGTCGTGTGTGTACCTCTCGAAGGTCGTGAAATGTTGGTGTTGAGCAGAAAAAAGAGTGAGAGTATCGTCATCAATGATGACGTTGTGATCACGGTTGTCGAAGTTCGAGGTGACAAAGTGCGCCTCGGCATTCAGGCTCCACGTGAAGTGCCAGTGCATCGTAAGGAAGTTCTGGACGCAATCCTCAAGGAAAAACAAGGCGAACAGCCAACTCCTGAATAGGTGGAGTCAGTTCGGTTTGCCGCCGACGTTTTTCTTTAATTTCTGACAACTGCCGCCATCCAGGAAACAGCTTCAAGTTTTCTGTGTCATAATCCCGACTCAAGCAGTGAATTCAGGCCCCATCGTCTAGTTAGGCCTAGGACACTGGATTTTCATTCCAGTAACGGGGGTTCAAATCCCCCTGGGGTCACTGCAAAGCCTTAGCTGTTTTCAGCTAAGGCTTTTCTATGCGCACGGAGTGCCTTCGCTGCTCGGTCTTTCTGATTCGTTGCCCCGCTTTCGCCAAGCTAAGCGACCAGTCGTGCTCTGCGAATGCCTCCTGTCGAAAACGTGGCAATCGTGAGGTTAATTTCAGCTGCTGGGGAGCGGATAAGGCAGCTTACACCGGTTTCACGTTGGCAGAAGCTGAAGGCATCTCAAGTAATGAGCGACCCAGCCCCGTTGCCTCCTGGGCAAAAAGTGATTTCCCAGTTTCCTCGCTACGGCCTGCTTCAATTTGCGCACCGAATGCCTCGGAAGATCCCTTCGCTAAAGATTCGTGTTGACGGAGATGTTCAACAGTCCATTGTCGTGACGGATGCGTTTGATGGGTTGCGGCGGGTCGAAGAAGTTTCCGACTTTCATTGCGTTACCACCTGGAGTTGCCGCGGGCTTAGGTGGAGTGGGTTTCGGTTTCAGGACTTTTACCACGATGTCGTTGTCCCAAACGCTATACCAGTCGAAGA
>CAYZYB010000509.1:0-4472 GCA_964481505.1 uncultured Planctomycetaceae bacterium
GTGAGGATTTTTCCGCACACTGTCTCGTCCATCGTCTGCAGCGGAAGTGGTCTGAGCCGCTGGCGTCTTTCGTGCTGGTTTGGTTGCCGCTGTTCTTACTGGCGTGGCTTTGGCGGCCTGGTGCTCAAGCGATTGCTGGTGGAGCATCGCGAAGAACTCTCCCGGTTCCATTCTGCCTGACGGCGTTTTGGCGGACGCGGCGGTGACTGTGTTCGAAAGTGGCTTCTTACCGCCGTCGGGGGCTTCGTTGTCTTCTGGTAATGGTTCCGCAGTTTTCGGTACGTCGATCTGAAGTTCGTTGTCGCCACGCCAGAGTTGCTTCAAACGATTCAGAACTTCGCCTGGATCGTCGCCTGGAGCGAGTTCGAAAACACGAATTCCGTTGTCGACCCCATTGGGATCGGGGATTTCCCCAAGTTTCTGGAGCAGCAATCGGATCTCATTCATCTCCACCTTATTGGCGTAGACCAGCAGGCGATTGTTTTCGATGTCGGGTTCAACTTTGAATGCCTTCTCTTCTTTCTTTTCATCGTTCGAAGACGAATAGCGACTGTAAGAATAAGAGCTGTACCGAGAGCTGCTTGTATCTTTCTTTGGTGGTGCCATCAGCGCCACGATAGTGCCCGCGACGTATTCGGCATCGAGCCGTCGCAGGGGGATCACTTCCACTTCGCGTCCGGCAGAATCCAGTCGTTCCACCAGTGTGGTGATCGTGAGGTGGTCCGCAAGCGTTGCGAATGCGACGATTGACTTCTTGTCTTTGTTGACGTTAAGAACTGTTCCCGGTGCCATATCGCCGAGTTCGGTCAGAAGGTCGACGAGCGTCTGCGGATCAACGGTTTGCAGCGGGTAAACTTTGAACTTGTTCATGTTCTGCAGCAGGCTGTCTTCGACTGCAGATTCCGTATCGATCTGTGCGATCGCTTTTTCGATGATGGCCATCTGGTCGGGCATGGCCTGCGCCAGAATCATGTTCTCACGCTGGTTCAGTACCAGTCGTGTTTTTGTGGGTTCGCGACTGCCGCCACCGCCGCCTTTGCTGCTGCTGCTGGCCATGCGCTGCAACTGCTGTGTCATTTGTCGCATCACAGACGTGATTTGACCGACATCGCCCATGCTGCCGCCCCCGCTGCCTGGTGGTCGATCGATTCCCAGCAAATCGTAAAGCAGGTCCATAACTTCGTTGGCTCGGCGGTGTTCGAGCTTGAATGTTCGGACCAGTTGTTCCTGTCCGCTGTCCGACTGTTCTTTCAGAAGGATCTCGTAAATGTCCTTCAGCGTTCCGGCAGTGTCCATGACTTCCAGCCGGTTCGTGCGACTCATCTTGCTGATTTTCCCGGCCTTGCTCAGCAGCGGGGCGAGTTCATCAACAGCTTCATCGGCGATCAGCCAGTCGAGATCAAAGGACGTCTTAACGATGGTGTGGTCCAGCAATTCTGCCAGGTCTTCGGGCTGAACGCGCGGGACCAGCGACGACTTCACGTCGCTGAGTTTGTAGACCGACAACAGTTCGCCTCGCAGCAGCATCGTGTAGCCGCGGCTCAGCAGATGACGGTTCAACATGTCGCGTGCTTCTTCCAGTGAGTAAGCACGCGTGGTGGTGAGGTTGAGTGTGTCGCCGGGAAGTTCCTGCCAGTCGAGCGACAGTTTCGATTCGTCGGCCAGCCATTGCAGCACGGTTTCCCATGACTGTCCTTTCAGGTTGAATGCGACGCCTTCGCCAGTCAGTTTGACTTCATCTTTGATGGGTTTGGTTTCGGTCTCCGGCGACATTTTTGGACGGGTGACGACACCGGATTCTTCTTTTTTGTCATCGTCCTTCTTGTCGTCCTCTTTCTTTTTGTCGTCCTTGCTCTTGCTTGAACTCTTACTGGAGCTGCTTGACGACTTTTTACTTTCCTTAGGCTTCTCACTGGGAGCGACAGCCGGCTTTTCAACGATGACTCGCTTGCCGTCCTTGATTTCAACGCTGCGGACTGTCTGTGCGTTGCCGCAATCCGAGCACACAACCAGCATGCAGACGGCAGCGAACGCAGAAACCAGAATTCGCGAAAGAGAGGATGTCATAAGGTGATTACTCAACACTGTTATGTTCGAGTGGCAGGTGAGGCATTCGCAGATGTCTGTTCGCTGAAAAGCCAGCATTATTGGCGGCGAACCAGTCGATGCTGGATGTGTCGACGACACGGACGTCGTGTTTTGTCTCGATTTCACGCAACATTTGCAGGAATTCGGCGGAATACCACAGAATTACAACCGATCGCGTGCGATGTCACAACGCGGCTTAGGTACTAGGGTATCAGCAGTGTCAACGAAACGAAAGATGCTGGTGAGATTTGGTTCGGGGAGCTGCTGACCCGTTCAGCAGCCTGTCCGCAGAATCCTCTTGATGGTTATTGGTTGAATCGCTCGGCTGTGCCTGAGTGACAATTGTTCTAAGATTTAGTGACGCCGCATACGGAAACTCACACAGGAACTACGACATGTCGTTACAGGGCAAGAAAATCGGATTTATCGGCACAGGCCAAATGGCGACCGCTCTGGCAGTCGGTTTTACCAGAGAGCTGATTCCGTCCAGCCAGATTTTCGGCACAGACCCTGTGGAAGCATCTCGAAATGCGTTCCAGGAAGCAGTCGGAAGCGATGCAACTGTTTCGGGTGATCCGGCGGAATGCCTTGGGCCAGCCGATATCGTGTTTTTGGCCGTGAAACCGCAGGTCATGCAGCCTGTGCTCGAAGCCGTCGGAACTCAGCTGACCAGAGACACGCTTGTGGTGTCGATTGCCGCTGGGCTCACGGTGGCTCAGCTGGAATCCATGCTGCCGATGCGTTCCCGCCTGATCCGAGTGATGCCGAATACACCATGCCTGGTGGGTCGTGGTGCCTGCGGCGTGAGTCGCGGAAGCCATGCCACTGAAGAAGATGAGCAAGCGGTTTCTGACTTACTGAGAACCGTTGGCGTGGTAGAAAACGTCCCTGAAAAACTGTTGGATGCTGTCACAGGACTGTCCGGCAGCGGTCCTGCCTACGTCTTTCAGATGATCGAAGCACTCAGCGATGGCGGCGTGAAAGTTGGCTTGCCGCGCGACATCGCCACACGTCTTGCGGCTCAGACTCTGCTTGGAGCGGCTGAAATGGTGCTACAAACGGGACGACACCCGGGTGCTCTGAAGGACGCGGTCACCAGCCCCGGCGGCACAACCATCGCTGCGATTCACGAAATGGAACAGGGAGGCGTGAGGGCGGCACTGATGAATGCCGTGGAAGCATCAACGGCCAAAAGTCGAGAACTGGCGGGATCGTAAGACAGTTTCAGCAAAGAAACTTCGGCCGTTTGCTGCGACAACATGGGCAAAAACGGTTGTCGTCGTGGCGAATCCGTCGTGGAATGTCGCATTCCAGAGAATTTATAGGGAAAAGTCGAGGATTCCTGCCGACGTAACCGGAAATCACAATTGAACTTCCGCTTCCGGCGGAGTATTCTCCCCGCCCTTGCGAAAACAAGATTCGTTAGCCGATTCGCGATCAATTCCGCGGCTGGCACTAGTTGAGAGCAGACGGGCAGTGCCCGAGCTTCCGTGGGACGGACGCTCAAAGATTTGGCACTCGTGTTTTCAGTATCGAGCGGTCCGCTTCAGTTGCGGGCTTTCCGCTTCAGAGAATGAGTAAGAGATATGAGTACGCTGAAGAAAAACAAACGCATCAAACGCGCCAAGTTGCTGGACCTGTATGGAGATACGACGCCAGCCATCGGCAACAACAAGACTCAGCGTGGTAAGTACAAATACCTCGGCGGTAACGGTCGACAGACGACTGGTATCTCAAAGCGAAAGTTCAAACGCAACATCAAACGAATTCGAGTCGTTGAAGACGGTCGTGTCGTGCGACGCAACGTTTCCGTCAAGATGATTCGCAACGGGATGATTCAAAAGCCACAGGTTGTTGATCCGTTTGCTGTTCCTGAAGATTAAGTCTCACAGCAAACGTTGCTGCGGCGCACCGCGTTGGCGTGACATCCGACCAAAATTCACGGCCTCTTTGCCTGAAGCAATTCTTTCGCTTCAGACAAAGGGGCCGTGTTCGTTGAATCCGTGCAGCGATCGCATGGTGAGGACGCTCGGGGTCGCGACTCGGTGCGCGATGAGATTGCAAGGTTTCTGAAGAATCGGAGCGAGGATTTTGCCTGCGGAATTGAAGTCGTGGGGCAGCAACCGATAGAGTCGTCGAAATTTTGCGCGGCTGGCCGGAAGCCATCGCGAATTCGACAGGCTCACTCCAGCCGAGGCGGCGGCTTCATATGACGGAATTGCCAAACGACATCGAAATCTCAGCACCGTGGAACGAGCGGCATCTGCTGGGACTCGAACATCTGTCGGCTGAGCAGATCACGACGATTCTCGACCTGGCTGATCAGTTCTATGAACTCACCAACGGCGCCACAGAAAAACTGCAGGTGTTGAACGGTCTTGTCG
>CAYZYB010000510.1:0-4470 GCA_964481505.1 uncultured Planctomycetaceae bacterium
GAACGAGAACGAGAACGAGAACGAGAACGAGAACGAGAACGAGAACGAGAACGAGAACGAGGACGTCATTCTTAACCTGACTTTACCCACGCCTGAAGTCGCCGAGAATGCTTCTGTCACGACTGTCCGGCTGGAAGATGTGATTGAGTCGGTTCATCAATCTTATCCGCTGGTACAGGCCGCGTTTCAGGAAAGACAAATCGCGAACGGCAAGCAACTGTCGGCGTGGGGCGAATTCGACACAAAGCTCAAGGCGGCCAGCGAAAACGGACCGTTGGGATTCTACGAAACCTATCGCAACAGCGCTGGCTTCACGACACCAATTTATGGCGGTGGTGAATACTTCGGAGGTTATCGCAACGGCGGCGGAGACTTCCAGCCGTGGTACGAGGAACGCGAGACCAACGATGGCGGTGAGTTCAAGGGCGGCGTTCGCATTCCTTTGATCCGTGATCGTGATATCGATGCGCGCCGGGCGGCTGTTTGGCGAGCGACTTATGATCAGCAGATCGTAGATCCGGTCATTCGCGCCAGCCTTGTTCAGTTTGCTCGGGAAGCGGGGCTGGCGTATTGGAAATGGGTCACGGCTGGTCAGAAGTATGAACTGGGCCGACAGTGGCTACAGCTTGCGGAAGAACGAAACGACGGAATTCAGAAGCGGGTCGACGCTGGAGACCTGGATCCGCCGGAACTCACGGACAACCAGCGAGCCATCGCGAAACGCGAAGCCAAGCTTGCTGATGCACTGCGTGTCTATCAACAGTCTGCGGTGAAACTATCACTCTTTCTGCGCGATGACGCCGGTCTTCCCTACGTCCCTGATATTGACGTCCTTCCGGAATTTCCAGCCCTAAGAGAAATCAGCATGGCTCAGGTGGATGAAGATGTCAGCCGTGCTCAACAAAGCCGCCCTGAACTCGCAGCACTCACGCTGCAACTACAGCGACTGCAGGTGGATTATTCCGAAGCCTACAACATGACGCGACCTGGACTGGATGCGCAACTGGTTGGTTCACAGGATGTCGGTGAACCAACCAGCAGTACGCGTGACAAATCTGAATTCGAAATTGAAGCGGCTTTGTTCTTCGACGTGCCTCTTCAGCGACGAAAAGGTCGCGGAAAGATGCACGCGGTTCAGGCGAAAATATCTCAGGTGTCGGCAAAGCGGCGCATGGTGCAGGACAAAGTCGCGGCGGAAGTTCAGATGGTGTACGCGGGCCTGATCCAGTCACGACAGGAAGCACTGAAAGCTCGCGAAGCCGCCCGGCTGGCGTCAGAAATGGCGGCCATCGAACGCCGTAAATTCGAAGTTGGAGAAAGCGACCTTCTGAAAGTCGCGCTTCGCGAACAGTATGCACTGGAAGCGGCCGCAGAAGAAATCTCAGCCAGCTACAACCACTTTGCAGCGTTCGCTGAGTATGCCGCCACGCTGGCGATTGATCGGCCGACCGAGACGCTTCTGCCAGCGACAAAACCGTAGTGGACGACGCTCGGTCCTCTACTGCATCACGGGATGCAAGCGATTGAAAGTAATGGTCAACTGTAGCGAAAGTCGTCAGGACTTTTGGCTGTGCGACACCGAAGCTTCCAACGAAGGGTGTAGTCGCTGAAAGTTGCGAACTTGGAGAGGGTGTCCGAACTTGGAGAGGGTGGCCGGGGTTGGAGCGAGGTACGAGCGAAACCCCGGGGTTTCCTTCGCAGGCTCAGTCCAACCCCCCCGACCACCCATTTCAAAGGCAACAGTCTTGCAACAGTCTGCTACCACACCCTCCAATAAACATGGTGGCTTGAGTGGATCGGAAGATCGTGCGATTCAGCCCCTTCGGGACTCAACGGACGTTTGAATCTCTTAACTTCGGAACTCACATCCGGGGATAACCGAATGTTGCCACTTCGTGGCTTAAACACGATCCAGCGATTCGGATTGTGTTCATTCCTCATATGCGGCCCCCCAACGGAGCATACTTCTGTTCTCGTCGCACATTGAAATCCTGCCCAATTTTCGGTGTTTATAGCTCTATTCCCCGAGTGACCGCGCTGTCAACGAACTCAATACGCCAGCCTGACGGCCACAAATACCGGAAGTCTGTGTTGTCGTGTCTCCCCCTTTGTTATCGTATTGGCGGGCAGAATTCGATAGTGAGGGTTGATCGATGTGGCGAGGCAGAATTGGGGCAACCGTTAAATCGTTAATGACACGGCGTCGACGTTTGCGAACGCGTCGGTCTTCTTTGATATCGACGACGAACGCAGTCGCGAATCCTGCGGAGTTACTCGAAGATCGCGTGGTGCTGGATGTGTCGGCCCCGGCCATTCTGCAGATCTTCGAAAGTACCTATCAGAACACCGAAGATCGTGCGGCCGATATTTTCAACGCTGGCTACGGTGGCGTTTGGATTCCGCCGACAGGCCGCGCGGATTCCGGCAATCAGTCTGTGGGCTATGATGTCTTCGATCGCTTTGATCTCGGCAGCCCAGGTGCACCGACTTTATACGGTACGGAAACCGGATTGAAGACCGTGGTTGACGTCCTGCACAACACCGGGACGCAGGTGTATGTCGACTTTATTCTCAACCACAACGGCTTTAGTGATCTGGCGAATCAGGGCTTTGTCGATGCCGGCGGATATCCGGGATTTGCACTGACGCTGCAGGATGCCATCGATGGTGACTTTCATAGTGGCTTCTCTTCTGGAGACATCGAAGGACGGTTGGCCGGTTTGATCGATATTGATCACGAAACGAACCATCAGTTCATTCGACACCCGACTGATCCCGCGAATCCCAGCAACATTCCTGCGGGAACAGTCAACAACGTTGCTGACCCGAACAACGCGAGGTTCTATCCGGATCGCGATCTTGATCCGATCATGCTGTTCAATCCGCTCACGGGGCAAAGCGACATTCCCGTCTATCCCTTCAACACAGAAGACCCATTGGCGGGCGATCCGACATTGGAAAACGCGATGGGACTGCTGATGCGGAATGCTCAGTGGCTGGTGCAGGAGATTGGAGTCGACGGTTTCCGCCTGGATGCGGTAAAGCACTTCGAAACCTCGGTTTTGGAATTATTCGATCAGGCCGTGTATCGCTCAATTCAGCAACCACTGCTCGACGGCAGCACTCAGCACGTGTTCTCGTTTAGCGAAGTGTTTGACGGTGACAAAGGCTTTCAACAGACGAAAATTCGCAATGACATCGATCCCGGAGACCCTGGCCGCATTGGCGGAAACCGAGATGTGCTCGATTTCCCGCTGTCATTTGCTTTGAACGCCAATCTGACCGGCAACGGTTTCACCAATGACTGGCGCAATATCAAAAACGCCAGTCAGGACGTGCAGGACGACGGTTTTGCGAACAACGGAAGTCAGGGCGTGGCGTTCGTCGACAGTCATGACGAACACGGTCCGGAATTAAGTAGCGTCGCTTATGCCTACGTGCTGATGCGACCGGGCAATGCGGTGGTTTATTACAACGCAGAACAGTTTGGTCAGGGTCGCGACTTCCCGGGAGACGGTCGCGGCGATGCACTCGGCGGTCAGTTTGGAGATGCGATTCCGAATCTTGTACAGATCCGCAATTCCCACGGTCGTGGAGACTACATTGATCGCACGCCAGGCGGTGATGAAAAAGAGATACTGATCTTCGAACGCAGTGCCTCGGCCGTCACAATTCTCAGCAATCGCACCGATGGTGGTTTCGACGAACGTACGGTTCAGACAAACTTTCTTCCCGGCACGCCGCTTGTCGAATTGACCGGCAATGCCGCCAATCCTGTGATCGATCCGTTTAATGACTTCCCGGAAGTCGTTACGGTGAATGGTGATGGCACGATCAACATTCGCGTGCCCCGCAACACATCGCCAGCGGGTGTTCAGCACAACAGCGGATATTTGATCTACGGAGTGTCCGGGCAGCAGGGAACGCTGAGCCTATCGAACGTCGCTTCGACGTTGGGGGCAGACACTGCAACGCCCGAAACAAACGGCACTTCGCGAGTCAACGATATCGAGGTGATTACGTCAGACACCTTCGACGTAACTCTGACTACCAACGCCGTAAATCACCTTGGCAGTATTCGTGACCAATTCGCAGACGGCGATAACGCACTGCTGAAAATCGACGGCGGAATCGACATCAACGGCAATGGAGCGGTCGACTTCACAGAAGTCGGCAACGTCAGTTACGGCTTCGAAGAATTCGTGACCCACAAACAGCCGGGCTTTTTTGAAGCCGACGGCAGCGGACTGTACCAACAAACGGTTGACGCAACTCAACTGTCAGAAGGTCAGCATTTTATCGAAGCTCTCGGGTTTCGTCATCGCGAACCCGGTGAAGGCGACGCTGTTTATACGTCGTTCAAAAAGACCATTTACGTCGACCGACTGGATCCGATTTCGGAAGTGGCCAGTTTTGATCCGCTGGTGGAGGGCGTCAACGAAAACCGTCAACTGCGTGTGCGATCTGTTG
>CAYZYB010000511.1:0-4466 GCA_964481505.1 uncultured Planctomycetaceae bacterium
GTGCCAATACCGGTCTCGTCCCCACGAGTTGAACGAGCCATGGTCGTGCGTTTCAAGAACCGTATCGAACACATCGCAACGCTCAATCAGATGACCTCCCCAGGCACCGTCACCAATATTGATTCCGGAACGGGCACAATCATAAACAGAGGTGTCTCGCACGGTAATCTTCATGGCCATATCCATCGTGACTCCAGCCGGTTGGCGTTCTGTACGCCCGACACCATGGATCAGGCAGTCTTCTACGACACCCAGCGATGGGAAATTGTTGGTTTTGGGCCCGACGGTGCGGTCGATTTTGTCGAGATCATTCCTCTCACGATACTCAAACAGTGGATCGCGAGCTGCCTGAGGATCACCAATGAAACAAACACCGCTGGCACCGGGATCATGGATATGGCAACCCTTGATCAGGCTTCGGCGGTTGTAGTTGCTCACAAAAATCGCGTTGCCGCCGACCTGGTCAAATTCACAATCGAGAATTTGCACGTCTTCAGTTCCGGTCAGCATGAAAGAACCGCCGCGATAGATGGCCCAATCGGAACGGACCATCTGCTCTTTGGTATCCATAAACGTCCGCGCCGCGTGGCGCACGACGAAACCTTGCAGGCGGATATGCTTAACGGGGTTCGATTCGGAGCCCTGGAATTCGACAAGATGGCGTAGACGAACGACTTCTACAACAGCAGAATCAAGATCGGCACCGGCTGCGGGTTTGTAATAAAGAATGCCCGTCTCTGCGTTGTGGAACCATTCACCGGGAGCATCGAGTTCTTCGAAGATGTTTTCCACCATCCGAAAATCTTTGTGCATTCCAATCTTACGATTGTTCTGCCATCCGCCTTCATAGCTCACGTCACCATCGGGCTTCTTTCCAGTGATGCGATAGTGATATCCGCCCCACTGTGCTCGATGCAGTGCGTGAATATAACCGCCGGTCGGATTGGCCCAGCCTGCAGCTCGTTCTTTCGAAAACGCGTCTGCTGCAAATCCCTGATACGGCTCCGCTTTTTTATCGGCGTCGTAGTTGGGATACCGCGCCATCCGCTGGTTTTTCCCGTTGATAAACAGCTGATCAACTTTCAAACCCGCCGGTGTTTCAGCCTGGAAGATCTCGTTCTTATACGGTTTCCAGTTCAGCTCAAGCCTGGATCCGCCACTCAGCACCGCACCGCCCTCGTTCACCGCGCGATAGACGACGGGAGCTTTTTCCGTACCAGAATCAGCCGGAGTGAAGATCAGCGTTTGCGGAAGATAGTACACGCCGTCTGCCAGATGTACCGTCACCGGTTCTTTTCCGGCAAAGGAATTCACTGCATCCCGCGCTGCCGAAAGCGACTTCAACGGAGCATCTTTTGCCCCTGAGTTTGAATTCTGTCCCGCCGGGCTGACATAGACATCCATCGCACATGCAGCGTTGGCGATGGCCAGCAAACTCAGAGCAAGCCCGGTTTTCCACAAGCTATCATTTTTCATACTGTCACTTTTTTCCTATTTGGATTCTGCTGTAACCTGCAAAGCCTCGAGCGGCGATCAAGCTCAACTGACTGAAGGACACTTGCTGATGATAGAAGCAGCACCAGACTCAGAGTACCATCGCAGAAAAGAAACTTCAGTTAGCAGCAACCTGTCATAAAGAGCTACATCGATTGGATGCCCTCTTCTGTGATTTGATACGGCATAATCTCGTCACCGCAGGCGCTGTTTCGGTGCTTAGCAACGTACATGGCTCGACCAATTTTGTTTCCGTCTCTTGTTTTGCCCATCAGGATGATTGTGTTTGCATTCGACAGTACGTCGCCGGATTGAATGGGACGGGAAATCAGGTCGTCGAGCATGACTTCATGGCTGGTGTACAGTAACACGCCACCGACAGTCTGGTGATCGTAGGCATGCTGATCGACCAATTCCTGTTGCGAACGGAAATGAACACGAAACAGATCGCGAGCCAGCCAGTCATGTTCTTTTCGCAGGATCTGATGGTAAATGTAATCGAACAAATGAAACTGAAAGGAATCAGCGTCCTTGTCGGTCGGCTCAACGCCGTCAATCACCGCTCGCCGAACACCATGCACAAAGTTGCCGTAGAAGAACGCGATCGTTTGATCCAGCCGCCGCATAAGATCCGCTTTGAATTCCTGCCATTCTTCCGGTTCCATGTCACCAATGGTGACTCGTCGTCCACCGCGATGAAACACATGCAGGTAGTCAGAACGAACCTCACTCCTGTCCCAAACAATCGCGGGGTCGATGCGATCGATCAGTTTTCGCTGGCGAACGGTCCAGTTGAACATACGTTCTGCGTATTCGACCTGATTCTGCGAATCGCCGCGTGTGGTGAGGTCGAAGATGATCCCGCTCTCGCCTTCCTCCGCGGCGCCAGCGTGAGCATAACTGACTCCAAGTTGAGTTTTTCCAATGCCGGTCGCTCCCATCACGACAGTCAACGTCCCCGGAATCAGACCACCTCCGAGAGCGTCATCAAGAAAAGGAATACCGGTGGATTGGCGATCGGTTGCAGTCATGCTTGAAGAGTCAAAGTTGTCACGGAGGAAAGATGCCGGAGAATGAAATGTAGCGAAAGTCGTTGGCGGTTTGTTGATCTTTTCGAGATAGTCCCGCAGAGCTGGCTTTGAAATTGCCGGAGCTTACGAAGTTTAACTCGCCAGATTGCGGAGACCATGTAAACGAAGGGGGGAGTCGCAGAATGTTGCGAAGCTGAAAAGGTTGGCCGGGGTTGGAGCGAGGCACGAGCGAACCCCCCGGGGTTTCCTTCGCTGGCTCAGTCCAACCCCGGCCACCCATTTCAAATGCAACAATCGGCTACCACACCAGCAAGCAACAATTTTCGATCAACGAGTTGCAAACTTCGCCATAACAGGAACCGCAATAAAAAACTGCATTGCTGTCGTTCATCAACGTTACAGGAAGAGACAAAACAGGGAGCGGCCCGCTTTGAGCGTGAATCGGGAAGCCATTTCGCGAAGCTTCCTTAGACCGTTATCCCAGCCCTGCGGAGCAGCTGATTTGATAGGTGGTGAATGCAGCGACCCACGCGAGCAAAGTCATGTAAACCAGCTGGAATGCGGCCCATTTCCATGATCCTGTTTCTCGTTTGGTGACAGCTTGAGTTGGCAGGCACTGCATGGCAAGTACGAAGAAGACCAGCAAGCTAAGTCCTGTCGCCGTAGTGAACACGGGGCTTCCGTCTGCCCGTTTCTGACGACGAAGTGTCTCCACTAGTGTTGCCTCTTCTTCCGCGCCTTCTTCACCGATTCCGTATACGATGGCCAACGTCGAAACAACGACTTCTCGCGCCGCGAATGACGTCATCACGCCGACGTTGATTTTCCAATCAAAGCCCAGCGGTTCAAAGACCGGTTCGACAAATCGTCCCACTCGACCAACAAAAGAATGCGACAACGCTGCCTGAGACTCAGCCTGCCCACGCTCGGTTATACCCGCTGTGATGCGAGCTTCTGCCTCAGCCGAGAGTGCTGCACCTTCCGGAAGTTTGGGGTAGGTCGCCAGCACCCACAGAATGACCGAGATCATCAGAATCACGGTACCTGCCTGACGAATGAAATTCATGGCTCGTTCGATGACAGTCGTCAATGCATTGCGGAGACTCGGCATGCGGTAAGCCGGCAGCTCGATCACCAGCGGAACGGGATCGCCCTTTAGAATCGTCTTCCTGAGGCACCACGCAGAAAGCAGCGCCGCACCGATACCCAGCAGATAGGCTCCCACAAACACACAGGCCGCCATGCCTGGTGAATCGCTAAACAACAGTGCCGTGACCATCGCATAGACCGGAAGCCGTGCAGAACACGTCAGTAAAGGCAGCACTAAAATCGTTACTAGTCGGTCGCGCCAGTTTTCTATCACGCGCGCCGCCATAATGCCGGGGATGGCACATGCGTGAGCGGATAGCATCGGCACAAAGGCCTTGCCGGGCAGTCCAACGAATCGCATCAGGCGTTCCATCACAAACGCAGCCCGCGCCATATAGCCGCTGTCTTCGAGCAGTGAAATCAGAAAAAACAAAATGCAGATCTGCGGAAGAAAAATAACAACGCCACCGACTCCCGCGACCACTCCATCGACCACAAGGCTGCGAAAATCTTCCAGCGGCAATAGTCCCACACCGATCGAAACCAAAACTGCGACTGCCAGACTCGTTTTGCTCCAGCGAACACGCGCCGCAAGATAGCTTCCAGCAAAGAGCAGCATTGATAAGCCAGCTGCAACAGGGAACCATACCACTCGGCTAACGGAGCCGTCCGGGATGATGCTGTTGGCCCAGTCACCGAGTGAAGAGAACACTCCGTCGACCAGATCCATCGGCACGCCAGCCAGCGAAAAGATCAAGTAGAACACTGCCAGCATCAAAGCCAGAAAGATTCCGACACCGAAGATCGGATTCGTCACAAAGCGATCAATGGCCAGTGTCGTCCGACCTAAGT
>CAYZYB010000512.1:0-4465 GCA_964481505.1 uncultured Planctomycetaceae bacterium
CAACTATGCTACTTCCTTTTTTGCGGTCATCAACGACACCAATACCAGCGTAAGAAAGCCGAGCGGGATTGTGACGATTCCTGGCTGGCTAAAAGGAGTGAAGCCGGGGTGGTCTGTCATTCCGTAGACCGATTTGAACGTGTCAGCGCTGAGGAGGATCCATCCGAGGGAACTGACCATGCCCACGATGATTGCCGAAATGACGCCTTGTTTGGTGACACCTTTCCAAAACAGAATCATCACAAGGGCTGGCAAATTCGCTGATGCCGCGACGCTAAATGCCCAACCGACAAGGTAACTGACGTTCAGCCCCTGAAATAAAATGCCAAGCACAATGGAGATACCGCCAACGGCCACCGATGAAATCTTCGCCAGCCGCACCTTTTCTGCGTCTGTCATTTCCCAGCCCAGAAAGCTGCTGCACAGGTCGTGAGTGACGGCGCCGGCTGACGCAAGAATCAAACCGCTAACTGTACCGAGCACGGTTGTAAACGCGATCGCAGAAATCGCCGCAAACAGCCAGGTACTCATGCTCTTTGCCAGCAACGGAGCGGCCATGTTGCTGCTGGTCACATCCATCGCTCCGCTGGTCATGGCGCCAAGGCCCAGATAGAGCGTCAGCACATAAAAGAATCCAATGCTGGCGATGCCGACGATGGTACTCTTGCGAGCACTTGCTTCGTCTTTCACCGTGTAATAACGAATCAGAATGTGCGGCAACGAAGCCGTTCCGCAGAATAGAGCCAGCATCAACGACAGGAAGTTCAACTTGCCGATCATGTCGTCTTTGCGAATTCCAGCGAACTTCGGGTGTTCCCCCGGTCGCAAAACGCGACTGCCCGGTGTTGGTTTCTGGTAGTAAACTCGGGTGTCCGTTTCGCCTTCGATTTGCAAGTCAAAATGTCCCCACAGCACCACTTCACTTTCCTGTAGCGTGCTAAAGAATGACGTCAGGCCAAGTGGCCCCGTTGAAGTTTCACCGTTTGGAAGCTTGGTGATACGACCGACCGGATGCAGTTCTGGTTCACCTTTTTTTGTGCCCAGAGTTTCGCCATTCACCAGCGTTGTGCCGTCTTCGAGCTTTCTCAGTGTTTGAGTTTCCCACAGCATGACGGTTCCGTCACCGTTGTCTTTGATCGTCCAATAGGTGGGCGGTGCTGCCTCGTGTTCGATACGAACAAACGGAACGGCGGCAGCCTCTGAATTGATTTGTGTTCCGGTAATTGCGGCGGAATCCACTTCGCCAACTTTCGCCGGAATTTCATCCATCTCCATCGGCCCCAGCGTTCTGAATTCGTGGCCATCCATTCCGCCAGTTTCGACATCGAATCCGCGGTCAAGAATCATCCAGGTCAGAATGGCGCTGAAGACAACAAGCAACGAACCTTTCAGGAACTGCACCCACGTTGTGGACACCATTCCGGCGGTCACGACAATCAGAATCACCACAGCGCCAACGATCAGAACACCGGCCCAGTGCGGCAGTCCCAGCAGCGGTTGCACGAGTACTCCCGCGCCCACCATCTGCGGAATCAGATAAAAGATACTCACGGCCAGCGTGCTGATACCAGCCGCAAGCTTGATGCCAGGGCTGTTGAACTTCGCGTCGAGCGCGTCCGCGAAGGTGAATTTTCCAAGCCGTTTCATCGGTTCGGCAACAACAAACAGTGCGACAATCCAGCCAGCGAGGTACCCGATGGAATACAAAAAGCCGTCGTAGCCGTACGCTGCGATCATCCCGCAGATTCCCAGGAACGAAGCTGCCGACAGATAGTCGCCGGCAAAGGCAATACCGTTTACAAACCACGGGATCTGTCCGTGTGCCGCAAAGTAGCCTTCCGACGACTGCCCCTTTCGCCCCAGCCAGAAACTCAGCCCCAGCGTAAACCCAACAAACGCCAGAAACAAAATGATCGCTTGTCCCGAACCTTCGTGAATCATTGTGAATCCTCCTTCGCAGATGCTGCGGAAGAGTCATCAGCTGATGGTGTTGGTGTTTGAGTAGTGCTGGCCAGATCAGACGCTGGCGTTTCTTCTTTGCACAGGGCTCCGTAAATCAAAGCCAGGACAAGCGCGGAAATGATCAGTCCGAATCCGTACAGGATTGCCAGATTGATTCCGGCGACCGGCGTCATCTCCATCGTTTCCGCAGAGAAGGTATTGATAAACACAAACCCGGCGTACAAAAACAGGTACACAAAAAACAGTTTCAGCCCCAGCAGAGCATTCTTGGATTCCATCACTTCCTCGCGCGTAATGATCAGCAGTCATCAGACGTTGTCGAATCTTCCACCATAGCCATCAAAGCCGCCAATGGGTAGCTAACGCGCGAGGAAAGGACAACCTTCCCGAATTCTACCGCTCGTTGGTAAGCGACCGTCGATGCCATCCGGGCAACGTTACCCGTAGACCGAGAACGGACTGGTCCAGCATCGCACTTAAGCGGAAAGCGAGTTCGCAAAGAATGCAAATTACACAGCCTGCACCGATTGATCCGAACGAGACCGTCGACGATATTGCAGCCGAAATTCGCTACGTCCATCGGAGAAAACCATGAAGTGCTGCCTCGCTGTCCTGTTTGTGTTGACCCTTTTCACGTTTGATGCCGCGCACAGCCGTTCTGCAGAACCAGCTTTTGGGAAACAGCCTAACATTATCCTGATCATCACCGACGACCAGGGCTACTACGATCTCTCTGGTCACGGCAACCCGCATCTCGCAACACCAAACCTCGACAAGCTGCGCGACGAGAGCCTCCGCTTCACTCGCTTCCAGGTCAGCCCCACGTGTGCTCCTACGCGATCAGCCATCATGTCTGGTCGAGCTCCGTTTTATGTCGGCGTGACTCACACAATTCTGGAACGCGAACGCATGAAGCTCGGCGTCCCCACGATGCCCGAAATGCTTCGCGATGCTGGCTACACAACCGGACTGTTCGGCAAGTGGCACCTCGGCGACCAGGCCCCCTACCGCCCCGACCAGCGCGGCTTCAACGAAGTCTTTATGCATGGCGCTGGCGGAATCGGCCAGTCGTATCAGGGCAGCTGCGGTGATGCACCAGGCAACAAATATTTCGACCCGGCGATTCTGCACAACAACAAATTCGTCAAGACAAAGGGATTCTGCACGGACATTTTCTTCAATCAGGCCATCACCTGGATGGAATCACAGAAAGGAAAACAGCCGTTCTTCACGTACATCACCACCAATGCACCACACGGTCCTTTTATCGCGCCGGATTCCTACAAGAAGAAGTTTCAGGACCTCAAGTTCTCCGAAAAGACGGTCGGCTTCTACGGCATGATCGAAAACATCGACGACAACGTCGGTCGGCTAACGGCGAAGCTGACGGAATGGGGAATCGAAAAAGACACGTTGCTGATCTTCATGACCGACAACGGCCCGTCGGCTTCAAATTACAACGGAGACCACAAGGGAAAGAAGGGAAGCGTTGATGAAGGCGGAACGCGAGTCCCCGGTTTTTGGCGATGGCCGGGTGTATTGGAATCAGGCACCGACGTTGACCGATTGGCCAATCACTTCGACATCCTGCCAACCTTTGCCGAGATTGTCGGTGGAAATCCAAAGCAGTCAGAACAGCTGCATGGTCGCAGTCTGGTGCCTCTGCTAAAGGACGCAAACACCAAATGGGAAGACCGTTTTCGTTTCTTCCACAAAGGGCGTTGGGGAAAAGACCAGGCGACAAACTCCCGAAACGATGGCTTTGCCGTGCGAAACCAACGTTTCCGACTGGTCGGCCGCAAGGCTTTGTACGACATGGAAAACGATCCATCGCAAAAGACAAACGTCATCGCAGATCACCCGGAACTCGCAAAAGAAATGAACGCAGCGTATGACAAATGGTTCGATGGCGCTCTGCCAAACATGGTCAACGAAGACGCTCCGCTAACCGGCCACAACACATTCCACCTGATGTTTTGGAAGCAGTACAACATGGAAATTCCACCGGTCAAAGAACGCAAGCCGCGAGCCCCCAGGAAGCCGGCAAAGAAAAAGGCGGCGTAGCGTGCTGGAACTGTTCGTGAATAGAACGAACAGGATTGACAGGATGAGAACCATCGTGTTCATACCGAAAACCGTGCCGAAACACGCGCCAGCTTTGGCAGGACTTCGGCGTTGTTCCAGGACTATTCCCCGGATTATGCTTCTGCGTGTCCCGACCGACGTTACCTGTCAGCCTGTCGCGGGCACGTTGGATTAATGTGCGGATCGATTCGAGTGTCATTGGCCGCAGCAACACACAGAAATGTCACGTAGAAACGAATGGCGTTTCTACGTGACATGTAGCCAGGCGGTGACACAGGACGTGTTCAAATACCACCGCGACACTGCATAGCGAAAGAACTTGAGCGTCCACCGCAACGGGCAATAAAACTGAATCTGTAGTTTCCTAGGAGTCTGTCCAGGAATTCGCACCGACCTGGTTTTCGTTGGGAAGATGGGT
>CAYZYB010000513.1:0-4463 GCA_964481505.1 uncultured Planctomycetaceae bacterium
GAAACGAGCCATGACGACGCAAACTGATCGCAGAAGCTTCCTGCGGTTTGCTGCGGCTCTGGCAGGAATGTCGACAGCAACGGCAGCCGCACAAACCAGCACCGGCAGGGACAACCCTCCTGGCCCGATTCCTCAGGGCATCGACCTGCCCAAGTGGAAAAAAATGCGCGGCATCCCATACGAATCAGGGCTGTTCGATCAGCCAGGCGTTTGCCGTTTGCCAGGACCACTGGCGAAACGCAACTGGCCCGATCTGAACAAGTACAAAGACACCGAAGAGATTCCCGGGATGTGTCAGTTGTGCAGCACCGTGTGCGGCATCGTGGGGCATGTTAAAGATGGTCGGTTGCTGAAAATTGAAGGCAATCCCAAAGACCCCAACAGTCGCGGCAAGCTGTGCGCGCGAGGCCAGGCGGGCTTGAATCATCTGTATCACCCCGAACGTTTGCTGTACCCACTGCGTCGCGTGGGCGAACGCGGCGAAGGCAAGTGGAAACGTATTTCGTGGGACGAAGCGATCGAAGAAATTTCAGAACGCCTCAAAGCCGTGCGAGAAAGTGGTCGTCCGGAAGAATTTGCTTTCCATCAGGGACGACAGCGCAGTAAAGATGCCATCAAACGATTTCTCGATGCGTTCGGAACAAAGACGCAACTCAGTCACCGTTCTTTGTGCTCCGGAAATCGCCGCGCCGCGAACCTGACGTATCTTTGGGAAAGTGACTGGGACCTCAATGATGTCGAGCATTCGAAGTACATCCTGAACTTTGGTTCCAATGCTTTCGAAGCTCATCAGGGTCACGTTTCGTTCGCTCAGCGAATTCAAAACGGCCGTTTCAACAACGGTGCGAAACTGGTGACCTTTGACGTTCGATTGTCGAACACCGCCGGCTGCAGCGATGAGTGGTTCGCCCCTTACCCCGGAACAGATGGAGCCATTGCACTGGCGATGGCGCATACAATTCTGGAGAACGAACTTTACGACAAAGAGTTCATGGAAACGTGGACGAACGTCAGCGTCGGGGAGCTGCGGGAACATCTGAAATCAAACACGCCGGCATGGGCAGAAAGTGTGAGCGGTGTTCCGGCTGCTGACATCGCTCGCGTCGCAACGGAATTCGCCAAAGCTGCGCCAACCTGCACGACGATGTGCAACCGCGGTTCATCCGCACACCTCAACGGTTACTACAACGACCGTGCGATCGGCTTGCTGAATGCACTGGTCGGCAATGTTGGTAAAAAGGGCGGCTGGTGCTGGTCTCCCTGGAGCGGCGTGGATCCTGATTTCAAAACGCCCGCAATGCCGGACGCTGCAAAAACGTGGAGCGTTCTGGAAGACCCGCCGGAATATCCGCTGGCGAATGTCTGGCGACGAATGCGTGTCGGAGAAATCATCTATCTGTATCTGCTGCAGGATCGAGCTCGACTGCAGATGTATATGACGTACAACCTGGATTCGCCACTGACCTGGCCGGAAGAAGATCTCACCAAACAGGTTATGTGCGACGAAGAAAAAATTGGTTTTCACGTCTGCATCAACTGCTTCTACAACGAAACCGCTCATTACGCCGACATCGTCCTGCCGTGGGCCACCTACCTCGAACGCTGGGACCTGGACGCTCGCGGAGCGTACAACCTGCGTCCATATGTTGGCTTGCGAACGCCAATGGTCAAGCCGCTCGGTGAAGCTCGCGACATCCGCGACTTCTTTCCGGAAATCGCCAAACGTGTGGGCGGCGGCATGGAGAAAGCGTACGAATACGGCAGCGTTGAAGACTACATGCGCGAATGGGCGTCGAAGGTTCCAGAAAATTCAGACACCGGCAAGGCGGGCCTTGATCGCCTACTGGACGAAGGCGCCTACGAGAACACGGATCGTGAACCATTCTACGAGGCGTACCTGCAATCTGTGACCGACGAACAGCTGAAGGATGCCGTCGTCGATGAGCAAACGGGTATCATTACGAAGGATGGCAAAGGTATCGGTATCAAAATCGGTGACGACGTCTTCCGCGGTTTCAAGACGCCCAGTCGCAAGATGGAAATCCGCAGCCTGTTCGTCAACAAAATTGCCAAAAACGAAGACTGCACCGACCTGATTTCTGCCAGTGGCAGCAAGGCTTCCAACCGACCATCGCAGCACGCCGGTCATAATTCTGAAGTCAGTGAGTTGCCGATTTGGCTGCAACCGGAAGAACTGAAGAGCATTCGCGGCGATGAACTGGTTATGACGAGCTTCAAGTGGAACGTCCACAACCATGGCCGCACCATGAACCTCAAGTGGCTGGCGGAAATCGTTCACACTAATCCTGCCTGGATGAATCCTCAAACCGCTGCATCATTCGGACTCAAAGATGGCGACTGGATCGAACTGCTGAGTTTTCATTCAAAGCAATTGGAAAACCAGAGTGCTCACCTGAATCACACCGAAGAAGTGGACGAAGCAACGGGTCGTCGAATCGTTTCGCGAATGCGAGTTCCCATTGTGACAATGGAAGGTCTGCATCCCAAAGCGATAGCGATGAGCAACAGTTGCGGTCATTCGCAGTACACGAATGTTGCTCAAGCGAAAAAATCGCGAGCTAACGATGACAAGACCGCCGGAATGGATACCGAAGGTTATCGAGATCCCGACTGGGAACGCAATATGTGGTGGGAAGATCAAACCAACAACGACCCTGCTACCTGGAAGCCTAATACGGGCAACGGTTGGAATCAAAACAAACTGCTTCCAATCGCTCCCGATCCTGTTACAGGCCAACAGGCTTTTCATGGCACCGTTGTTCGAGTCACAAAGCTGACGTAGCCGGCACTTTTTCGACGCGTCCGGCGTCGCTGCATCGCCACCGTACAACCTTCATGAACGACCAATCCGAACTTGCGGGCATCTATCATTTCCTGGGCCGTCTTTGGCTGCGCGAACTGGACGAACAAACGCACCTGCAATGGCAATCATTGCTGCCATCGATTCCAGGTTTCGACGAAAGCACTGCCGAGGCCGATCAGGACATCGAAACGCTTCAGGTAGAATTCTGTCGTCTGTTTATCGGCCCCAAAGATCATTTGCCGCCGTACCAATCGGTATGGCAGACCGGACAACTGGGCGGCCCGGCCAGTATTTCAATGGAACGTTTCCTGGAAACGTCCGGCTTCCAATCGAACGACAACCATCATGATACGCCACCCGATCATCTCGGTCTGCAGCTACAACTCTTCGGATGGTTGCTGCAGCACCAGGCGACAAGTGACGATGTTGCGTCCGGCGAAGTTCTTGCAGTATTTCATCAGGCTCATTTGACGTGGCCGGTAGAATTTCTATCTCGCGTTGCTGTTGCAGCGGAAACGGAATTCTATCGTCAATTGGCGTCGACGACGTTGCACTTAGTTTCGCAAACTGAAAACTGAAAACTGATCGCCGACACTTCTGACGCCTGTTCCAGAACGGAGCGTGGCAGCACAACACAGGTAGAAAAAGCCGACAACCGCTGGACAATTTGTGGTTGAAGCAACTCGCAATTCGGGGCAACTACTCACACTGGAGACGTTGATTCAGGCCACGAATCAGCGACGACGAACGCACGATCAACTTCGTTGCAGTAGCCGTCCGCTTCTTCCAGAATACTCACCAGTCGCGGCCAGTTGTGCTGATCAAAGCTTTCGCTGAGTCTTTTTATCAGCGCGACGGCAGACAGCAGCGAATCATCTCCGGCGTGTACCTTTTCTTCGGCCAGCCAGAACGGTTTCGGCATCAGGCGGAACCACTTGTCCGGATGTCGATCACGAAACCACTCGATGTCGCGAAGGTATACCCAGGAATTCTGCAGATGATTTTCCGCCAATTGATGCGGCAGTATTGAAGGACGGGGAAATCGTGGGTTGTAGAAAATCCGCCCCTTCATCAGCGCGACGCGTCGCCGTACATTCGGGAAATACGCTTCGCTGATCGGCAGCTGATGTTGAAACAGTCTATCGACCTTGCTTCGAAAATTGTCTGCCGGGTTCGGACCGACGAAGCATTCGCCAGCGGTATTTCCTGTCGGCAGGTAGAGGTAGAACTTGACGGCGGTTTCCAGATGTGTCAGCACACCGTGTTCATCGTAGAACAGAAAGTCCAGCTCGCCGACTGTCTGCTTACCTTCGAAAATCTGCACACGATCCTTCACCACATCGACGCCGCGAAGGTTCTTCAGCCAATAGTGAACCAGGCTTTCGAAGTAATGCCCAACTCGATGACTCGACGTTTCCGAAAGAAAATTCGCCAAATCGGCTGCATCAATTTCTGACAACCGAGCAGAGTGGCCGTAGCCATTCGTGATGAGAGACGGGCTCTCGATCACCCAACGAAGATCCCGAATAGATTGTGCCATGGACAATGGTTTTCGTGTGGAATCAGGGTTGCGGAGAGGTTTAGATGGCGAATGGAAAGATTGTGTTACACTGTGGAAGTCGATTATAGTTTATTGAGG
>CAYZYB010000514.1:0-4463 GCA_964481505.1 uncultured Planctomycetaceae bacterium
GATTCAAACGATGACGGCGTTAGCGACCTCTCGTCTCTACAGCAGGGCCTTGACCCTATTGGAGGAATAGGAACCACGACCGGTGTGGTCGCACGCGCAACGCTTGAAGGGGAAGCTTCTCAAATCGAAATAGTTGACGGGCTTGTGGATGACAATCGAAGATTTGCACTCGTCGCGACAGGTTCCCACGGTTTGGCAGTCGTTGACGTTTCTGACTTTCAGGCCCCGAAAATTGTCGGCGAGATCGACCTGCCAGGAAATGCTGTTGACGTTGATCTGGATCAAGCGTCAAGTCTGGCGGTTGTCACGATGATGAGTGGCGGGCTCGGGATTGTTGATGTCTCAGGACCAGAGCAGCCATCGCTTGTCAATCTAATTGACACCAACGCCTCGCAAGTAGAGATCAGAGACGGAATAGCCTACGTGGCAATTGGTTCCGAGCTTAAAACCTACGATGTGCAGACTGCAACTCTTCTTCAGACGTTAAAGTTCAATTCCGGAGCGATCACTGGATTGGCACATGAAGGTTCAATGCTATTCACGATGAGCAGCACCAATGTCCTCCAGGCAATTGATATTTCCGGGCCTGCAATGGTCGCTCGTGGATCACTTGTGATGCCGAACGGAGGTGGGGGCATCTTCGCCGGCAACGGAATCGCATATGCGTCTGCTACGAACGTGTTCACCGGTGGTTTCGCGACCGCAGACGTTTCAGATCCCGATAACCTTGCTTTGATAGCAGAAGCTTCTACGTCGACTTCATCTGCAAGCCCAAACCCTTACTTCGTATCGAATGGATCTGGGCTTGGCATTATGGCGGTCGGCGGCGGACAGGGCGTTGCACCATCCATTAACGTGTATGATGTTCGCGGCCCTTCATTGACGAATGAGTTTGTGACCTCGTACCCACTCAGTCAAGCTCCCGTATCAGTCACTGTTGCTGGTGGGATTGCTTATGTTGCTGGGGGAGCGGGCGGTCTTCAGATCGTTAACTACCAGCCGTTCGACAACAAAGGTGTCGCACCAACGGCCAGCATAAACACCAATGACCTCGATGCAGACCTCGCTGTCGAAGGCATCCAGGTTCTGGAAGGTGGTACGTTGGCGATTCGGGCAGACGTCAACGATGATGTTCAGGTCCGAAGTGTCGAGTTGATCGTGAACGGAGAAGTGGTACAGTCAACGCTGAGTTTTCCATTCAATCTTTCGGCCACTATGCCACTGCTAGTTGACGGCGAAACGACCGCAACAATTCAAGTCCAAGCGACCGATACCGGTGGCAACGCGACAACAAGTTCCGCAGTAGAGCTGCAACTGGTCCCTGACACGACCGCCCCAACGTTTGTCTCGATCAACCCAGAAGATGGTTCCGTGAAGGGGAGTAGTTTTCGTGCGATTCAGTTAACGTTCTCAGAGTCGATGGATTCGTCGAGGATAGTGCCCGCAAACTTCACGCTGACAGATTCGTCCAACAACGAATTCACTCCGATTGACATTCAGTTACGAGCGAGTGATTCCGTCGTTCAACTTACTTACGACACGCTCCCGATTGGCAATTACACCTTTACGGGATTGTCAGCCAACCTCACTGACCGTGCAGGAAACGTTCTGGATGCACCAGACATCGTCAGTCAGTTTGAACTCGTCCCAATCTCAGCCAACTTCATCAATCCCAATGGGGGTTTCTGGGACGACCCTGAAAACTGGGACACAAATGAAGTGCCAGGCCCGGACGATGATGTGGGTATCTTTCTAAATTCGAACGCGATAGTCATGTTTCGAAGCGGAAACGCAATAGTGAATCGTCTAGTTGTGAATGGCAGACTGGAGGTCACTGGAGGGTCGCTCACGGTTAATGGTGAACTAATCGTCGACGGTGCCTTTGAACTTTCCGGTGGAACCCTCAGGAATGCTCAGATAACAGCTGATGGTAATACGACGATTGAGCTTGCCGGTGGTGTCCTGGAAGGCACGACAATGGATGTTGACTTCAAGGTCACACGAACCAACAGAGTGACTCTCGACGCCGTCACAGTGAATAGGAAATTCACTCTGGGTTCAGACGACCAAGTTGATGTCCGGAACGGCTTGACTGTCAATGGCGAAGTCGAAATTGGAAATTCAAATGGCTTTGGACATCTTCGGTTTCTGGGAGGAGCTCAGACACTCGATGGTACCGGGACGGTGGTTTTTGGCTCGAACAACACCAATAACACACTCGGAATCCACGAAAGTGGCAGCACTCTCACGATTGGTGCCAACATCACAGTTGAAGGTCAGACCGGGTTCATCGGTCGTAATCCGAGTCGCGACGGATCCAATGCTATTACCGTCATCAACAACGGAACGATCGCCTTTAATTCTGGAGCGTTAAATGGCGAAATTGTAAATGCCGGACTCATCCGTCCTGGAGGCATCCAACCGGGACGCCTGGTAATTGGTGGTAACTTCGCGCAGGTAAGCAGCGGTATTCTTGAAGTCGAACTCGGCGGACTTTTGGCAGGGACGCAGTTCGATGAGTTCGTCATAACTGGAATAGCAGCACTCGACGGCACTCTAGAGATCGTTCTCACGAGCGGTTTCCTTCCCGTCTCAGGTGATACATTTAGGGTTTTGACATCTGTCTCAACCACTGGCCTGTTCTCTGATTTGCTGGGACTCGATCTTGGAAGCGTTCTACTTGGTCCGATGTATACGTCCACCGACGTCACTCTTGTGGCGAATTGACGGTTGTGTTCGGCGGCAATTAGTCGTCCAGTATAGCGACAACTAGAATTGCGGTCTAGTTTCTTCAAGTTCGCTACGTTGAGTTTTTCGTTTCGTTGCGCGCGGTTCAATTAATGTGTGCAACAGGGGCAGAGCTGCCAGCGACGATCAATTGAATCTATAAAGACACCGGTGTCAGTTCGTTATGCAGCTTTTCTGCCGAACGATTTAACAAGCCCACCGACGTATGATTTGACCTCAACCTCGTCGAGTAGAATCGTGTCCATCTCTTTGGGAACGATCCGAATTGGCGGTAGGCTGTCCCGGGCAGAATGCGCGCGATGTTTGTTGTAACAGACAAGGAAATCGCGGACCAAATGGTCGAGATGCTGCTTGCCGAAAACTACGAATTTCGAGAGGCACTCAAGCTTAATAGTTTGAATGACTCGTTCACATCTTCCGTTCAGGTTCGGTGATGCCTTCGGCAGAGCATTTGTGCGAACATCATTGTCGTTTAGCTTCGCGATAAACTCCTTTGTGAACTTTGTATCGCGGTCGTGCATTACGATTTCCGGCTTCACTTCGCGCTTCGCGGTATCCTGAAGGAACGCTTCCGTCTGGTCCACAACCCACGCGGAGTTTGGGTGTTCTGTTGCTGGTGAAACGATCGTCTCTCTTGTCTCAAGGCATATGAATGCCAGCAGATACATTTCACGTATGCCGCGAGCGGTCACCGTCTTCACAGAGAAGAAATCACACGCCCACAGTGTGCCAGCGTGTCGCTCAAGGAAGTTCGTCCACGAGTCCGACGTCCGATCCGGACTGGGTTCAATGCCTGCTTCCTTGAGGATGTTGCGGACCGTCTGTCGACTGATTCTCTTGATCCCCATTTTTCTGAGTTCTCCCAAAATTCGGGTATATCCGAACCCAGTCTGTTTCGCAATTTCCACCACCAGCTCACGAATCTCCCTCGGCTTCCGCCGTCCGCCCTTCGCCTTCCGCTTTCTTGGTTCGTCAGATTCATCGCGCACCCATCGATAGAAAGTGGACGGCGTCACGATGCTGATTAGTTCTTCGATGGCTTTCCCCAACACCTTGCCAAGTTGCAGCAGGCGTTTGCGTTCCGCCGGCTTGGTGTGCACCTGTCCAGGGATGCGAGCCCTCACGATCTTGTTCTCCGCCTTCAGGTATTCAATGTACCGAGCCAGTTCGCGGTCTGTCGATGATGCAATAAGTGCAAGGAAAGGATGGAAGAGTCTGGTCATCGTCATTATTGTCGAACGTGCTAAAAACGCTGGTGCTGCACATTCGTTGTACACCGAAATGCACCCTTTTGAGGAGCAGTTTTCGTCGCAAAATAGTCGTAGTTTGGTGCCCGCTTTTTGCGACCGTCAGAGCCGTTAAAAGTGGGTGACATAGATTCCCGTTCGGACTGTTTCGGCATCTGTTCGCTGTTACCAGTAACGCGGACAAAATGTCCGCGTGCAGTTGGCGGGGCCAGTTCAGCATTCGCCATTCGGCAGTAAGAGCAAGGCTCACAGGCACTACCCCCGACTACCCCTTTCCAATAAATCGGCTCGCAAAACCACGCATCGCTTCGCAAACGTTTGCGAATTTGTCTTACTGACGTATCTTCTGCCTCAACAATACCTTCAGTCGTGTTCAGCAATTTTTAACGCCCCTGTCTTCGGAACCGGGGCCCCCCAACGCCGTTAACCGTATGAAGACAGTTTGATTGGTGGTATTTTGGCCGCAAT
>CAYZYB010000515.1:0-4462 GCA_964481505.1 uncultured Planctomycetaceae bacterium
GACGCCGCCAGCGTAATACTGCGAGACAACAGATCACCATCGGCTCCTGGAACATCCAGTCCCGTTACCTGGCTGAACTGAATTCCACAGCCGCACAGCGCGTCGACTCCGCAAACGTTGCGTGCCCGCACGCCAGCCGCAGTTAGCGGAAAAGCCAGGCCAAGCTGTTGAACTCCGGTTGCCCCATTCAGCGTCGTTGATGACTCTTCGACGAACCAGCGTCCGGACAGCGGCACGATCCCCTTTTCGCTTTCGTCCAGCAGCAGATGGAGTTCGAAGCTATACGCCGTCGACACATCAACCGGCGGAAGCACGACGACATGACATCCCGCCTGTGACGCCTGTCGAGCCATCGCGATGGACTGTTCTGACTGCGATGCAGCCACAAGCACCGCTTCGCAACCAGGATTCAAAATCGCTTCTTCGGGCGAACTCACCAGAGTATATCCGGCCAGTCGCTCCGTCATCGCCGTCGCCAGCGGGCCAGTCACGCACGCACTCTGGATCTCATGCTCTGCCGATGCATTGATCGCTTCCGCCAAAAAAACGGCTTCAACGCATTCTCCAACCACCGCAAAACGCATGAGATGCCACCTGTCATTATTCAAACCCGCCACGCAGCATTCAGCGACGGCGAAAAGTTCAACGTATTCAACCAGACACAGTGCACAACCTGAAGCTTGACGTTACGGTGGTATGTATCTTTCCCGTCCTTGGCAACAAAAATTCACCGAACAAACCGCGGGAGTTCCGGCCATTATGTCAGCTCAATCCACCAACCAGTCATCTACCGTCCATGAACTCAGCCATTCTCTGGTGAACCATCACCTCAGTCGCCTGCGTTCTGTCGATACTCCCTGCGCAGCTTTTCGCCATCATGTGAAAATTCTGTCCACACTGCTGGCCGCTGAAGTCACGCGAGAACTCGCCACCGAAACCTGCGCGATAACCACACCGCTAAAAACGATCGAAGCTCAACAACTGCACGGTCGCATCGCTGCTGTGCCGATTCTGCGAGCAGGCCTGGGCATGGTTGATCCTCTGACCGATCTCATCCCGGAAATCGAAATCTGGCACCTCGGTCTCTACCGCGACGAAGCCACCGCTCAACCCGTTCGCTACTACGACAAGCTTCCCAAAGCAAACCCCACCAGCGTCGCAATGGTGCTCGACCCAATGCTCGCCACCGGCGGTTCGGCCGCAGCTGCCATCCAGACACTCCAGGAATGGGGCGTTCCCAAGATCGTAATGCTCTCAATCATTTCGTCCCCCGAAGGCATCCAGCATCTCACCGAAACCTTCCCCGACGTTGACATCTACACCTGCGTCATCGACGAAAAACTAAACGACCAAAAATACATCGTCCCCGGCCTCGGCGACGCCGGCGACCGCATCTTCAACACCCGGGACGCCCCGGGAGGCGAGGGCGTGGGGTAGGTTTGGGAGGTGGCACGGTTCTGCCGCCGAGTTTATCGGTGAGTAGCGGGGTGGTGGTGCGTTTTTGAAGGCTTGAGGGGGCTGGAGAGGTATTGGGTCGTGAGACACAGGGAGCGTTGCGAAATCTCAAATCTCAAATCTAATATCAGAAACCTGAACCCCGAAACCTGAACCCCAACCCAAACTTCGACGCCGATCGTAAACACCCTCGCCCGAATCAACAGAACACGTCATACACAGACCGCGTTAGCAACAACCGGAACTTTCACCGCAGCAGTCTCCCCCCGGGATGATGTCGAGACTGGTTTTGCCCTGTTTTGTTGTGCGAGGATCACGTATCGCTGAGCGATGGCAATCAAACTGTGCGGCTTCTTCCAACGGGACATCCGTTGCTGGTGCAATCGGAGTGATCTGGCTGGCATAGGGGCCGGATTTGTAGATGTTGTACGTCTTGTCACACACAGCCATTCGCTGCCCACGCAGAAGTTTGTGGCCGTCATCGTCAATGACAGCTTTCCATGGACCGTTGTAAACGACGGCTTGATTTCGGTCGAGGCACGGACCTTCTTTGCCCTTCCACGCCTGTACCGTCATGCTGCGGAATTCAATTCCGTCGACCACGGCCCACGCTTCTTCCTGTCGGCTGACGATTTCGAGTCCGTAGAATCCTGCTTCTTCAAAGGCAGCCAAAAAACTGTCCTCTCGAAAGGCGCCGCTAATACAGCCGCTCCAGAGATTTGCATTATTCTGCAGTTCTTCAGGGACTTCTTCATCGCTAACAATATCGCTAATGATCGCTCGGCCACCACGCTTCAACACTCGGAAAACTTCCGCAAACAGCTGCTTGCGGTCTTCGTTGCGAACAAGATTCAAAACACAGTTCGAAACAACGGCGTCCATGCTGTCGCTGGCCACCAGTGGTTCGGCAGTACGAAGGCGATTGGCTTCTTCATCAGCGGCCAGCCAGTCGGCGGCAGAATTGATCGGATTATTGCTGAGGTACTGTTCGAACAGTTCCATATTCAACGCCAGATCCTGAATGCGTCCTTTGCGGAAATCGGTGTTCCTGTAACCGATGGTCTGGCCCACTTCATCCTGATACTGTCGAGCAAGTCCCAGCATTTCGTCGTTGATATCGACACCGACCACGTGTCCTTCCGGGCCAACGACTTGTGAAGCGATATAACAGATTTTACCACCGCCGGACCCCAGATCGAGCACGCGATCGCCGGGCTGCAGATGCTTCGAAGGGTCTCCACAACCGTAATCGCGTTCGATAATTTCCTGGGGAATCGCCTTTAAGTATTGAGCGTCGTAGTCCACTGGACAGCAGAGTGCTGCTTCGGCCGCCTGAGCTGCGGCGCCATAACGATCACGGACAGCGGCATCAACGTTAAGGGCATCGGTGGTTGCAGACATAGGAAAATCGTTTGCTTGATGAGTGTTGTTAATGGTTCGCTGTTCTCTTGAACAAGCGCATTTTGTACGAGGTTATATTTTGGTAAGACGTTGGGGCTGTTGCCGACCTTACAAACTGCCCTGATTTTATGAATTCGGCACGCACACAGAATTCTCAGCAGGATGAATGCCGGACGAGTCTACGAAAAAAACGGCTTCGAGGCACAGACGCTGTCGAAGCCGTTTGGAATGTTGTTTGTGCCGCCGAAAGAATCCGGAGCTTTCAGAAGACTATTTCGCTGCCGCGGCACAGTTGCCGTCAGTCTCTGCCATTGATGTTTTTTGTTCTGTGATCACTGGCCACTGTGACGCCATTTCCGCGTTCAGGGCTGTGTATTCTGTCCACTGTTCCGGAACGTTGTCTTCGTGGAAGATCGCTTCGACGGGACATTCCGGCACACATGCTTCACAGTCGATGCATTCATCAGGGTGAATCACAAGGATTGCTTCCCCTTCATAAAAGCACTCCACTGGACAGACAACAACGCAATCGGTGTACTTGCAGTTGAAGCACGGTTCAGCGACGACGTGGGTCATTTCATCTACCTTTCAGGTCTATTTAAGTTTCATCAGGAACACGATGATGGGAGAAATCGCGTTTCTCTCACACCGCACTTCCGAACTGTTGAATTCTTGAGTGTTTAGGGTTGTAGCTTATTTGCTGCAAATCGCCACAGTCGAAGTGGCCAACAACAGCGTCTTCTTAGTTTTTACGTCATTGATGTCGACTTTTTCCATCCCGCTTTCCGCTTCAAAAGCTACCCAGACGAATTGAGACCAAATCTCGATGGCTTTCGCCGTCGGAAACAGCAGCAATCTGCCAGAAAATGGCCTCAATGTCGCTCCAGATGGTCTAATCACTGTCGTTATCAGCGCACAACACCGCCGGGAACCAGGTCGGCATTGCCACAAACGACTCAAGTCGACACACTCATTGAACACGAATTCGTGAGGAAAACGGGAATTCGCCCCGAAATTTGCTCTGTATCCCTTGAGTTTCTCCGTTTAAGACAGTGGCGGTGTTATCGACAAACCGCGCTGTATGAAAATGAAAAAGCACATCTCAAAACGAAATGTGTCCCTGAAGTTTCTCAGAATCCGTCGTTTTCGACGTACTAACTAACACACCACAAACGAAAACCTCCCGCCGAAATTCACTGCTCCCCTCCGCGTCGTTTCAGCAGACCTCGATTCCTCCAGCGGTCAGCGATCAACATGCCACTCACCGAAAAAGACAGAACACTGATCAACGATCTCCTGTCCGGAACCACCGGCGCGTGGAATTCGTTTGTTGATCGGTACGCCAATCTGATCGTGCAGGTGATTCGGCATGCAGCTCATGCACACAGCCTGAAGCTGAACGAAGATGACGTCGAAGATTTAACAGCCGACGTGTTCACCACATTGCTGGAACGGAACATGGGAGCCATTCGTGGTTTTCGTGGACGCAGTTCCTTCGCAACGTACCTGACGGTCGTCGCGCGCCGAGTGGTGCTGCGAAAGCTGACACAACGACGTTACATGGAAGCCTTCGGTCATGTTCAGGCACATCAGGCCAGCATCACAG
>CAYZYB010000516.1:0-4460 GCA_964481505.1 uncultured Planctomycetaceae bacterium
GTTCCATACACGGTGACCGGAAGTGAAGGTTTCGCAGGGGCGGGCTTTTCTGCTTTCGGAATCGCTGGAGGCGGTTCCGCGTCCAGAGTTCCCTGAGCTCCCGTTCGAATTTGGTCAATCACCGATGCCGCAGGTGTATCGACTGCAGAATCCGTGGCAATTTCTGGTGCCGCAGATTCAACCGGATCGGCAGTTGCGGCTTCGACAGCAGACGGAACTTCGATGAACGATTCTTCTTCAACTACGGTTTCCGCAGCGACAGCTTCTTCGGCGACAGCTTCTTCGGCGACAGCTTCTTCGGCGACAGCTTCTTCAACGACGGCTTCGTCAACTACAGCTTCATCAGTGACGGCATTTTCCGGTGCCGTAGCCTCCTCAATGGGTGCCTGAGGCAATTCGAAGACAACCTCAGTCGTTGGCATTTCGAACGTCTCAAAAAGAGACCATGAAGAGTCCGGGGATGATCCTGTGGGCATATTGTCAGACATTGAAATTCTTTGATCTTCCGAATTGGAAATTTTGACACCGCCTTTGGTCAACAAAGGGAGCGCGAGCGTCTCGTCAAAAAGCCGAAACCGTGATTGGGGCGTACGCTTCTTACTGAATACACAGAGAGCGACGCCGCTTCGTTCACTTAAGCTGTTCTTGCCATTCCCGGTGTGGCCGGAGGCAGAACGTTCGGAAGACCTGTCGCTTGGGAGCCCCGAGGAACGATCGCGTTTTGCGAAGTCCGGGATTTCGACCTACAGGGCCGATAGGGTTCGAAGCTGTGTCGGCTTCGGAGGCTCAATTGAGCGGTACACTACAGCATTCTGCCAGCAATCCAAAGCAGAAAAACCCAGAATCTACCGCATTCTAAAAAGACACAATCGCAGCGGAAAAGTTCGGCAAACTTTCGCCAGTCGCTAAGCTCGTCAAACCACGTGTCGACTCTGACTCATCGATCGGGCCGTTTCGACGTTTGATCGTTGTCGATTCTCCAATCCTTTTTGCAGATTGATTACCCATCAAGAGGCGAATTCGGTGTCTTTCTGTGGAAGATTCAATTCGAAAAGCAACGCAGCCCTGCAGATCCACTCACTCAAACTCAACCAACGGCTGTTGCGTTGTTGGCATTCATCGTCCGCGATTTTCGCTGGTCTGCGCCGCTGACATTTCGAACGTTACTCGACTCACATTTTCACCGACGAGGTTCTCCACTGATTGAAACCGCAGGTTTTAGTGGTTGCGGCATATCGTTCCGTCTCCCGAACCGGTTACCGCGGTTGGTCTCAAAGCGTGCCGATATTTTCTGGCTTTGTACCGACGGCCTGTCGCAAAACAAGGTCTTGTTCTTTAGTTTTGCGATCTATCGGTCGCAAGTAAAAGGCGTTCCAGTTTTCCATTCGCAGAACAGAGTTTCGATCCAAATGCGTGCAGATTCTTCTTAGTGCTGCGCGATGCTTTGTTCCACGGACAGTACGTTCGAGCGATGCTGGCGGATTCGCGAAGATTTTGCACATTGCAGAGATAAATATTGACAATTTCGCACGTGAAAACACCTATTGAGGCGTCTCTCGAATCAACTAAGTTGCTTTCCGGATAGCTGTTGAGTCAATTTCTCTGAGCGACAGCTGAGCATTTCTAATGCATCAACACTAAATATCCTGCGGCATGGTCTCGTCTCACTATCACGAAATGGAGTGCGTTCATGATTGCGAACGGAAATCGGACGGAATGTGGGAATGTTCAATTGTCCATAAAGTTCGGGGGATTGTTGCTTTGCATCGCCGTATCCGCATCGATGCTAACGCGGACGACTGCTAAGGAAGAACGCCCCGGAAGTGACCGGGCGCAGCGCGCGATACTTGACGAGGCGGAAGCCTTATTTTCCGCAGATCGTGATGTCGCGACCGCAGCGATGTCGCGAATGCTGGACCGTATTGACCTTGCTTTCCCCGTTGAGGCGAACAGGCCACCTAACGTGGAGTTGCGCAAAATGCTCTCTCACGAAAGGGTCCGTCGGATTTTACTGATGTCGGCGACAGACAACGTAATGTATCCAGGAGCCAGGCTGAACGGAGATGTTGGCGTTGCGTGCCTCCGCCTTGCAAAAATTTGCAAGGCAATAGGCAGACCGGAAGATCTATCGGACCTGTCCACAGCGCTGGATTTCCGCGTGTTCGGGACCGGCGGATTCATTCAGGACGAAACGAAGCTCGACTCTGACAAAACGAACGTAACAAACGCTTTGATGGACATGACATGGACACTGGTAAATCGCGGCGCTGATCCACGGCAACTCTCGGGGGCATTAGGAGCGATGATCTTTGCGAAGGCGATCGCTGAACGCCCCGACTATCGTCCGCAGGGTTGGCAAAAGCGACTGGCGAGAAATCTGGGAGAACATGAGTTCCCTCAAGTGTGTGCTCGATATTTGCTCGAACGATATCCCGTCCCGATTCCACTGACTGTTCCCATTCATAAGGAATCGACGGATAATCCTGTCGTCATGATTTCAAAGTACATTCGCGGGGAAGCCGACTCAATCGGTTCACGACGGCTACATCAGATTGCGGCACTGAATCTCGCAGGACGAACTCAATCTGTCTATTTTCAACCCGCAATTCGCGAGATCCTTGAGAAGACCAAAGACGACGAGGTTCGTGCGGCTGCACTGCGTGCTTCGGAAGCATGCTCGCGGCCGTTGAAGCCAACGGAAAGGCAGTTTCGTAAAAACCTCGAATTCGATCTCGCAACGATCGATAGGCTCCTGGAAAAAGTTGAGCGATCCGAAGCAGCCGACCAGGATTATGTTCGATTGCGAGAACTGGTTGGCCTTGACTATTCCAACGACCGCGATCGCTGGCTGAATTGGCGAGAGAAAGATCTTTATGGACGCTCGATGACCGGCGAACAACAGCGGCCCTACATCATTCAGGGACGTGTCGTTGATGCTGCCGGGCAACCCGTTCAGGGGGCCACAATCGCGGCCTCACCGTCCACCGCATTCAGCAAGTTTACGTACGGAGGCCATATTTCGGGGTGGAGCGAGAGTGATTTTCGTGGCCGATTCCAGGTTCGTTTCGGCATGCACCATGACACCAAAGAACAATTTGGCATTGTGCCTGCCAGGTTTCATGCCAGCAAGAAAGGGTTCGCGCTGAAATCATTCTCGGCAACACCACGACGGTATTTGTCGGCCGTCGATATTGTCGGCGATCCCGTACTGCAGATCACAGAGGACGAATTGCAGCGCCCCGGCGTTCCCTTGAATATCGACTTTGTGATGGTACCGGGGGTCGTCCTCTCAGCAACGGTCGAAGACCAGCAGGGCAAACCCGTGGACGCAAAGTACGTTAGTTTGCGGTGGACAGATCTGGAACTTGTGGAACCCTATCCTGTCGACTATTGCAACTGCTGCGGAGAGTACACGGCATGCTCAATTTTGATGCCGTGGGACGAACTTGAGAACAAGGAAAGGTATACCAGATTTTCGAAGCGGCGTGACAGTAGCTTCTCACTTCCCGCGATGTGGACGGGCGTACCTCGCGAGTTCATTGTCACCATGGAAAACGCGATGGGAAAAGTCACGGCCGTTTCGGACAGCGTTACGTTTGATGAACCTGGGCACTATCGCGTGCGACTGATCGTGGGCCAACAGGACCAGGAGTTACAGGTTGTTGTCGAAAATCGAGCTGAACTCTGACCGGGCGGACCAGCGGCGATCTTTGATGTCGCCAACGGGGCCACAGAGCGATTGCAGTGATCGGCGCAGCCTGCGAGACTTCCAATAGTCGGCAGCTACGACAGCACACATTCTTCGTAGCTGCGGTAAGCCGACGTCGTCGCGAAACTCGTTCTCATCCCGGTTCCTGGCGTGGCCTTACACCAATTGCTTGGATCGCGTCTGTCGCAGCTTGAGAGAAGCTTCGACAAAACCGGCAAACAGCGGGTGTGGTCGGTTCGGTTGGGATTTGAATTCCGGATGGTACTGGACGGCGACGTACCATGGATGATCGTCCACCTCAACGACTTCAACCAACGTCCCATCGGGACTCGTGCCGACAGTGTTCATTCCTGCGTGAACGTACTGTTCGCGGTATTGTGAGTTGAATTCGTACCGGTGCCGATGACGTTCATTCACTTCGGCAGTGCCATATGCGGCCAGGGCTCGCGAACCTTCAGACAACAAACACGGTTGGCTTCCGAGACGCATGGTGCCGCCTTTGTTTTCGACTCCCGTCTGCTCTTCCAGCAGGCAGATCACGGGATGCTGTGTGTCGCCCTGGAATTCGCTGCTGTTGGCGTCTTCCAGTCCCATTACGTTGCGTGCAAACTCAATCACAGAGCACTGCATGCCCAGGCAAATGCCAAAGTACGGGATGTTATTTTCGCGAGCGTACTGAACCGCCTTGATCTTTCCTTCGATCCCTCGCATGCCAAATCCGCCAGGAACAAGAACTCCATCAACACCTTTC
>CAYZYB010000517.1:0-4460 GCA_964481505.1 uncultured Planctomycetaceae bacterium
GAGCTGACGTTGATCACGGAGATGAAGTACGAAGCCTACTTTCTCACCGTGTACGACCTTGTTCGGTTTGCGAGAGAACGCGAAATTCTGTGTCAGGGACGCGGCAGCGCGGCGAATTCGGTGGTGTGCTTTTGCCTGGGAGTCACTTCTGTGGATCCCAGTCGAATCGATGTGTTGTTTGAACGTTTCATCAGCAAAGAACGAGACGAAGCGCCGGATATTGACGTCGACTTCGAACACGAACGCCGCGAAGAAGTACTGCAGTATCTGTACGAGCGATACGGGCGAGATCGCGCCGGAATGACGGGAGTTGTCATCACCTATCGACCGCGTTCGGCAGTCCGTGACGTAGCAAAAGCGTTGGCACTGTCGAACGATCGCATCGACAAACTGGCCACGCAACTGGAACACGTCGACCGTGAAGAACAAATGGCCGAACGAGTGCAGGCGGGTGGCATTGATCCCAGGTCTCTGCTCGGGCGCCGCCTGATTCTATTGGTCAAAACGTTGCTCGGATTTCCGCGGCATTTGTCACAGCATGTTGGTGGCATGGTGATGTCGGATGGATTGTTGAGCGAACTGGTTCCGATCGAAAACGCGGCGATGGCAAACCGCACAGTCATTCAGTGGGACAAAAATGATCTCGACGCATTAGGGTTGCTGAAGGTCGACTGTCTGGCTTTGGGAATGTTGAGTGCCATTCGTCGCTGTTTTGATTTTGTGAAGCTGCATCACGGCCAACAGCTCACGCTTGCCAACGTGCCTTCAGAAGACCCGGCCGTGTATGACATGATTTGTGCGGCAGATACTGTCGGAGTGTTTCAGATCGAAAGCCGCGCTCAGATGAGCATGCTGCCGCGACTGCGCCCACGCACGTTTTATGATCTGGTGATCGAAGTTGCGATCGTGCGGCCGGGGCCGATACAGGGCGATATGGTTCATCCGTATCTGCGTCGCCGTGCTGGTGAAGAACCTGTCGAATACCCCAGTCGAGAAGTTCGATCCGTGCTGCACAAGACGCTGGGTGTGCCGATCTTTCAGGAACAGGCGATGCGTCTGGCGATCGTTGCCGCGGGTTTTACGCCAGGCCAGGCGGATCAGTTGCGTCGAGCGATGGGAAAGTGGCGAAAGACCGGCGTGATTGAAAAGTTTCATCAGCAACTGGTTGAAGGCATGCTGGCGAATGGATACGACCGCGAATTCGGCGAACGAGTGTTCAACCAGATCAGTGGCTTCGGCGAATACGGATTCCCCGAATCGCACGCCGCCAGCTTTGCGCTGCTGGTTTACGTGTCTGCCTGGATCAAACGCTACCATCCGGCCGTATTCTGCGCAGCGTTGATCAACAGCCAGCCGATGGGCTTCTACGCTCCCGCTCAGCTTGTCCGAGACGCTCGCGAACACGGCGTTCACGTCAGTCCCGTTGATGTTAACTTCAGCAACTGGGATTGCACGCTGGAAGCCATTCCGGCGAATACTAACGCCACTGAATCGCGAGATTCCTTTCGGCACAATGACGAATGTCACAGTCTGCGTCTGGGCTTTCGATTGCTCCGTGGCTTTTCAGGTGAACACGCCGCGACGATAGAAGACGTTCGAAAACGCGGCGGGCCGTTCCGGTCTTTCGACGATTTTTCGCGGCGCACCCAACTGGGCCGATCAACGTTACAGCTTCTTGCTCGCGGTGATGCGTTTGCTTCGTTGAGCATCAATCGACGGGATGCTCTGTGGCAATCGATGCCCGTTCAACGCGACATGCCGCTTTTCAAAGACGTGGACGGGCCGATTGCAGAAGAAGCCGATCCGGATCTGCCGCAGATGACCGGCCAGGAAGATGTCGTGCAGGATTATTCCACCGCGGGGCTGTCGCTGAAAAAGCACCCGGTGTCCTTTTTGCGTGACCAGTTGATTCAGTTGCGAGCAATCACGTCTGCCGACCTTGCCGAACACAAGCCCGACCGGCGAATCAAAGTCGCGGGGCTGGTGTTGATGCGTCAGCGTCCGCAGACTGCGGCTGGCATTACGTTTATGACGCTGGAAGATGAAACCGGCATCGCAAACCTGGTGATCTACCCTAACGTCTGGACGCGGTTTCGCCAAACGGCGCGTTTTGCCAGTGTGTTGATGGCTTCCGGAAGATTGCAGCGTGAAGGTGATGTGATTCACGTGGTATGCGATCGCCTGGACGATGTTTCCGAAATGCTGGAACGACTGAATTCGCGTTCCCGCGATTTTCGGTAGAGTGTCGTGGTGTTGCCGTGGCGTTGTTCGCTACTATGATTCGCACCCATGACCACTCTCCCCGTAATTGCCCTTACCGCCGGTGACGTTTCCGGTGTTGGCCCGGAAATCGTTTTGAAGTCGCTCTGTAGCGATGCCGTTCGTTCGGTCTGCCAGCCCCTCGTCATTTGTGACCCGGATGCGCTGAACCGCGCTCGCGTTCTGTGTGGACATTCCGAAGTCCCGCTGGTTGTGAGCGTCGCGAAACCATTGGCAAGCCGTCAGCAGCTGAATGAACTTCTGGCTGATGCCGCCCTAAACGGTTCGGTGCTTTGCGTGAATCCAGCGGGGCATATTGTTGAGGACTTTCCCAAAGGGCAGATGCATGCGGCATCAGGAGAAGCGGCATATCAATATCTGACAACGGCCGTTGATTTTGCGAAGTCCGGTATCGTCGATGGCATAGCGACAGCCCCGCTTAACAAAGCCGCGCTGGATGCGGCGGGCCATCATTATCCGGGGCACACCGAAATCCTTGCCGAACAATGCGGTGTCGACAACTTCGCGATGATGCTTCATCTTCCGGAATCACGCATCGCGCCGCTGCGTTCATTGATTCGCACTTCAGCCGATACAGGTGAAATCGGACAGCATGGACTAAGCGTCGCTCACGTGACTCTGCACACTTCCATCGACAGCGTCCCTGGAAAGTTGTCAACGAGTTCGATCATCGAAACCGCGCGGCTGATGGACAATTTTCTACAACGCAGCGGATGCGAACGCCGCTCGATTGCCGTGTGCGCTTTTAATCCTCACGGCGGCGAATCAGGGCTCTTTGGAAATGAAGAGGCGCGGATTATCGAACCAGCAGTCCGCCGTTCGGCCACCATTCTTCCCAACATTGTCGGCCCATTGCCCGTCGACACGCTCATCCGCCGCGCGGTGGCGGGGGAGTTCGACGGCGTGGTGGCGATGTATCACGATCAGGGGCACATTCCCGTTAAACTTCTGGGCTTTGACGCAGCCATCAACATCACCCTCGGACTACCAATTGTTCGCACCAGTCCAACGCACGGGACTGCCTTCGACCGGGCATGGAACGCGGACACGCCAGCGGATCCGTCCGGTATGATCGAAGCCATCCTGATGGCGGCAAAATTGATTTAGCCCAATCTGTTTTCGCACAGTATTGCCCGCGGTAACATGAAATTCCACGATCTTCCTTCCTGCTCATCCTTCCTTCCATTCATCCCGCTGTATTTTGAAAGCCTCTGTATGTCTTCCCATCGAATCGCTTGTATTGCCCTGGTGAGCTTCCTTGTGATGGAATGTTCTGCCGCAGAAAAATCGCGAGTACTAATGATCACTCAAAGTGTGGGGTACAAGCATGGATCTGTGAACCGCAAAGACAAAGACCTTGCTGCGTCGGAAATTGCGATGGTGCAACTGGGGCAGTCGTCGGAACTCTTTACTGTAGATTGCTCTCAGGATGCGGCGTCAGATCTCACCAAAGAAAACCTGCAGAATTACGATGTGGTGATGTTTTACACGACCGGCAAGCTGCCTGTGTCTGAGGATAATCTGAAGTACTTTCTGGGGACATGGCTGAAACAAAAGGGACACGGATTTATCGGCTACCATTCGGCGACTGACACTTACAAGGACTATGAACCCTACTGGGACATGGTTGGCGGGTCCTTCAGCGGACATCCGTGGGGAGCAGGCACAACGGTGACTGTCAGCGTTCATGAACCGGAGCACCCAACAATGCAGCCATTCGGTACTGAGTTCCAGATTAAGGACGAAATCTATCAGTATAAGAACTGGCAGCCGGAGAAGGTTCGAGTGTTGATGAGCCTGAATATGGCAAAATGCGACCCGTCCAAACCGTATCATGTTCCGGTGGCATGGGTGAAGTCTTACGGCGAAGGCAAGGTGTACGTCAACAATCTCGGTCATAACGAATCCAGCTGGACTGACGAACGCTATTTGAAGTCCATCACCAACGCAGTGAAATGGATTCGCGGAGAGGTTGAAGGCGAAACTGCTCCGAATCCGAAACTATCCGCGGCGCAGGAAAAACTCGCGAAAAAAACAGCCTCGTCGAAGTAGGGCTCGCTTGGAGGTTTCCACGGAAAACAGTGAATCGGCTTCATGCTTCATTTGCGAAGAAAAATGACGCCACGCAACGGACGCGGGAATCTGTTGAGATACTGAATAGCCGCGTATATGAGTACAAT
>CAYZYB010000518.1:0-4457 GCA_964481505.1 uncultured Planctomycetaceae bacterium
GTGCAGCTCGTCGAGTTCATGGAGTATTTCAAATCAGTCGAATCTGAATTCGTTCTGTGGCCAACAATAAATCGATGTCCTCATGGGTCATCTCGCCTACAATCAGCAGAAATGCTCCGGCAACTTTGCTGATTCGACTGGTGGCCATGAAATCCGAAACTCCCAAGCCCGACGATTCCGAATCGAGTGAAAATGCGCCCATCGCTGGTGGCATTAATCCCGCAGAAAAGGTGAAAGCATTCCCGACGGGTCCTGGCGTGTATCTCATGAAGGATCGTGAGGAACGCGTGATCTACGTCGGCAAGGCTGTCAATCTCCGCAGCCGCGCTGGAAGTTACTTCACCAGGGCTGCGGCAATCGAACGCCGCACCGCCGAACTCGTCACCGAAATCGCGGACATCGACTTTGTTGAAACCGATAGCGAAGTTGACGCCCTTCTTATGGAGGCGCGTTTAATCAAAGACATCCAGCCGAAGTTCAATAGCCAGCTGAAAGACGACAAGACTTTTCCGTATCTGCAGATTACCACCCGCGAGGATTTCCCGCGAGTTGAATTCACGCGGCAGCCTGACAGAAAAGGTGTTCGGCTCTACGGCCCATTCACCAGTGCCGGACAGCTTCGAGGTACGATCGCAGTGCTGCAAAAGATATTTCGATTTCGAACCTGCTCCCTTGATATAGAAGAAACGGATGAGCGTTGGCGTTGGTTCCGCCCGTGTCTGTTAGCGAGCATCGATCAGTGCACCGCTCCGTGTAACGTGCGGATCTCCAAATTAGATTATCGAAGCGACATTCGTCGTCTACGGATGTTTCTCGACGGAAAGAAAGACCGGCTGCTTAAAGATATGGAAAAGGAGATGCAGCAGGCATCCAAAGAGCTGCTGTTCGAAAAGGCTGCGCGGATACGCGACGAAATAGAATCTCTCAATACATTGAACCTGCGTGGCGATTTGGAACAGCACGCACAGCCTGAAGTTTTTTACGTTGATCCCAAAAAGGGCGTCGCCGGGCTAAAGAAAGTTCTGAAGATGGTGGAGCCTCCAAGGAGAATTGAAGGAGTCGATATTGCTCACTTGCAGGGAGGAGAGACCGTGGCCAGCCTGGTTCAATTCATTGATGGTTTACCGTTTAAGCATGGCTACAGGCGTTACAAAATCCGCTCAGTGGAGGGCGTGGATGATTTCGCTTCGATGAGAGAAGTGGTCACAAGACGGTTTCGAAGGCTTCTGCAGGATGGAGAGTCATTTCCTGATCTATTGCTGATCGATGGTGGAAAAGGTCAGTTGAACGCCGTGATAGAGACATTCAGAGCACTTGACATTGAACCGCCAATGACAATCTCGCTCGCCAAGCGTGAAGAAGAGATCTTTGTTCCCGGGGAAGCCGAGCCACATCGTTTGAGCCGACATTCCTATGCGCTCCGGCTATTGCAATACGTCCGCGATGAATCCCACCGATTCGCGCAGCACTATCACCATATGCTGCGTTCCAAGGCGACTTTTGGCGGAACACAGGATCGTCACCGGAAGAGCTAAGCCTGAAAAGTTGTCGAAAACTCGATAATGGAGGCTGCTTAGAGTACTGCTTTAGATGAGTCCTGGTGATTACTAATAGGTGATTATTCAGGGTGTACGGATGATCACGAATTAGAGTAGGTTATGCATTGTTTTCAGGACTGAATCATCTACTAAGTGGCGATCTGATTATTGAAGTACTAATAATCGTGCCGCGATGTGGGCCACTGGAATTCGTTCAAAATGAACTCTAGCGCTATCGATTGAGTCCATTTGAGCAGTTCGAAAACAAATGAAGCCGGTGATCTTAAGTTAGCCCCGAAAATGACATCCCCCAAAGAAAATCGCCGTGTCTACGTACTGGATGACGACACTCAAGTGCTTGAAGTCATTCAGATGCAACTGGCTGCGGAAGGGCTTGATGTGGTAACGTTCAGCGAATCCAGTCAGTTCCTGGATCGTGCTGCCGAATTGCCCGGCGGAGTTATTGTTTCCGATCAGCGCATGCCTCATTTTGACGGTCTGACGGTGCAGAAACGATTGAAGCAGCTTGGCCGCAAATTCCAGCTGATTCTGCTTTCCGGTTTTCCGGAGACGCGCGTTGCCGTTGAGGCGATGAAGCACGGCGCGGTAACAGTATTGGACAAGCCTTACAAAAAAGAAGGGCTTATCAGTTCCATCGAAGAAGCATTTCTGGCGCTGCAAAGGGCCTCCGTGGATGAGCTTGGGTTACCGCCAAATTTGCAGAACGGTGAGCGATATATCGACCGGCTTTCTCAGCGGGAACGGGAAGTGATCAACAAGGTCTATGTCGGCCAGACCAATAAATCGATCGCTATCGATTTGGAAATCAGCATCAAGACTGTCGAGAAACATCGCGGCAAGGCCATGCGAAAAATGAACGTTTCCAGTCTTGCAGAATTGATTCGCCTGATTGACCGAGAAGCAAAATTATAGTGGAAATACTTCACACGTCCGTATGCCTTATACTTTGTCGGAAGGCGTTTGATCGGTGCGTTATGTCAGTTTTTGCTTGCCGTCACGGCTGCTGCTGGTGCGGTTTCGACGGCGGACGGTCGTATTTGAAATTCGACGACTGCTTCTGCTGTCTTTCCGCTGATTCGATCGCGTAGTCGTAGCCGGATAGCATATCGGCCTACTTGTAGATGAGATGGCAGGCTGAATTCGTAGCTTTGATAGTAGTCTGTTCTCTCAGAGCTGGCTGAGTCAGTAATGTCGGGGAGCTCGACGGTTGCCTTGGGCTTGGTGTCGCCCTCTTCGAACAAGGTCAACTGGGCCTCGAATCTCGTACGATGCCTACCGCTCTTTGTTAGCTCGCTGGTGAAGTTTTCGATTTCCGCATAGAGCAATAAGCGTTCGCCCGCGTCAAAGTCATTAGAAGGAAAAGGAGCGACGCGGCCAAAACTGTGGATGCGACTACAAATTTCGAAGCGTTGTACTTGCAGTGCAGCCTGTGGGACCAACTGCTTCGCGGCGGACATGAGTTGACTCTTTGTGCTGGCCATACGAAGCGTTAAGTCCATGCTGTCGCTGGATCGGTATTCTGCAATGGCCAGCATCAATTCCTGCCAAAAGTCCTGTTCACTTGGAGGGAGTTCGCTTACGGCCTGTGCAGCGTTACCGGGTTGGTCGGCGATTAGGTACAACAGTCGCAGGTCTTGTTGACGTCGCCGAAATTGCGCCAGATCGCTCGGGGCTCCGTTGACTTGTCTTGGCCAATCGTTGAGTTCTGTTGTCGTTTGCTCAATTAGTTGCGATAGCAAAGAGGCTTGCTGCGTTGCAACTTCCTGTTCGAGAGACTCCTGCTGAATGGTTGCAGTTTCAGGCTCTTGCTGAGCTGCTGGCTGGTCGTCGCCCTCATTCCTGTCGCCGAATACTGCTGCCCAGGGGTTGGACAATGGGTTCGGCAGTTTCTGAAACGGACGTTTCCATATCTTCTTTGCCGCAGTTTCAGAAACGGGTTCATAGAATCCTTTAAGCCGCTGAAGCATGGATCGTTCTGCTGGGGCGGATTCTGAGGAGACTGCATCTTCCGGCGGTCCTTGTGTTTTTTGGCTGATAGGACGGAGGTTCTCCTCCATTGTTGGAGTAGCGACCTGCGAGGGCGTCGGGCCGGCTGTGTCATTGAGGCGGGTTTGCTGGGAGACCTGCCTTGCATCTATTCCAGTTTCCGACGCAGGATCCGTTTGGGCCGAACCATCAACAGACAAATTTGCCTTCGGTTCCAGCACGCGCCAGACGTCCGTCCGATCTTGCAGAATTGTGCCGTTTGCCATGTCATTCTGCGGCTGCTTGTTCAGATACGCACGCACTGATTCGGCGTTAAACCCGAGGTGCGAAGATGCTGCTTGCTTGCTGAGGGAGGCAGGCGATGTGACTGGCCGTCCATTTGTGACCTGCTGACCAGGCACAGTTTTTGATTCCGAACGATTCGAAAAATCTGGTGTCAGCAATCGCGCTTTCGGTGGTGCGGGTGAAATACTGTGCGAAGGCAACAATGTGGCTGTGAGTTTGGTTGATTCGCTATTCAGCGACGAAGTCTTGACTGGCAAACCAGAGTGTCCTGCGACCGGTGCGTTGTTCGGATTTGGTGTTCGGAACTTGTCTTGAGAAATGGAAGGCTGTGGTGAGTCGGTCGAGCTTTTAACTGAAGTGTCTCGATCGTCCTGCGCGCGCACTGTGGAACCTGCAGGGGCCGCTATTGAGGCTCGCGGACCAATTGATGGGCGAGCCAGCCCGAGTGCATGCAGGCAGCCGCTCGTAGACATCGCTGTTATGGCGACGAGATACAGAGGCAGTGCGCGGGACACGTTGGTTCTGGAGATCAGCATTCGCGGAAGCCTGAATCGCGGATTGGATAAGCTGGTCTCGAATGCTATCTCGCCGTTCAGGAAGCGAATAGGGCGAATTGCAGGCCAGGAA
>CAYZYB010000519.1:0-4453 GCA_964481505.1 uncultured Planctomycetaceae bacterium
GTGATTAGCCTGGTGATTAGCCTGGTGATTAGCCTGGTGATTAGCCTGGTGATTAGCCTGGTGATTATGCGGCACCGGTTATTATGCACCTATGATTACAAGATTCTAGCACTCATTCTTGCGGGGCCGAAATCTTCTTCCTTCGCAGCTCACATGCCAAGACAATGAGGTTAATTCCGGACAAAATGACTGGTGGCACACCCGATCCGTATATTAGGCTGTGGATCGACGCGGAAGGTGGTTCGTTTGGATCAGATTTAACCCACCAATCGGATTCATCCAGTCGAATATACGGCTCGCTATGAACGCAAAAAATTGTGAAGGCTACATTCAAGCAGAACAGCATAAGGAGTGCACGTGACATAGTATGGACCTTTCACAACGATGAGCCTTGCTCGAGACTACAAGCCCTTCTTGCTACAGCAGTCGCCGCACCATGGTCGCCAAGCCATGCACAGCCAATTTACTCCTGGGATATAGGTTTCCCAATGAATGCACTGCTGATTGGCTGATAGGTCATCTAACATATCAAAAATCTTATATTTACCGCCACATAAAGGATGGTTGTTCGTCGCCTTGCAAAACGCTGTCATCGCAGCATCTTTCATTTCCTTACTCATGCCGAGCACTTGCGAAATCACCCCAGTACAAGCACGCGCCGCCATACATGACGCCCAGCAATGACGCCACTTGTCGGATTGGCCACCGTGAAGTGCCTGCGCCGCGATATATACCGGAAGGCCACACTTCGCCAGAACTGCGATAGTAGCTACCGCAGCTGCTGTGACTGTCACAGGTTCCTGACCGGACGGGTCTATGTGTTGCGGTACAAAATAGGCCGCGTACAGATTCTCCATTCCATAATTTTGCACCGTATCTCGTGAGATAAATACTCCGAGATCAGTATTGAAATACCTTGAACGGAAGTAGAGCAAGCCGGACTCTGAGTCGACTCGGCGGCCCGTGAATCCATATGGCATTGCCCCTTCAGCTGACGGGCTAAGCTGACCGTCAGGTAATGCAACAGCTCTCCGCCCAAACGGACCGTACGCATAGCGTTCTACCACAACACCGTTTTGGTCTGACAGGCATATGGACGAGTAATTACGAGCGACATGATTCCAAAGAAGGCCTTGAATGCCACCTTCCGCATCTTCAACATTTGTCAGCATGAGATCGTCGGTATTCTCAGCCCAAACGTGCGACTTTGAGATCACCCCTGACATGAACTCACATAGGACAGCGCCGGCCAAGTAGTCATTAGGGGCCAATATTACTGTTTCATTGACATAGTTCACCACTTCCGCACCAACCGTCGCCGATACTCTTCGCCCATAAACGTCATACGAATAACTGGCTTCTTCCGGGCCGGTTTCACCAGCGTTAGGAGTGAAGGACTGAAGGAGGTTATCGAAATCCCACACCAAGTGACTTCCAGTCTCGTCAACTCGGATATTGCCCTTACGGTCGTACTGTAATACAATTGCCCCACCTGAAGGAGACACGGAAAGGATTTCGTGAGCCGGGCCGTGCTGCCGGCTTTGAGCTACCCCACTTACGAGAGTGGAATTCCAATCTCGCGCCGGAGAAAGACTCCAATTCTGTGAGTCCCCGTTCGTTCGCGACCAATTTACAAGTCGATCCTCGTCGTCGAAGCCCGATGGCCCGGTGTTCCATGTGTACGCTGCCATCACACCGGAGCGAGTTTCACTGGTCGGATTTTTGTTGGGGTCGTAGTTGTATGTCACCGATTCGACCGTCGGCGTCACTATACTCTGAATTTGGTTGTCGTTGAAGTAGCTCCGGGTCGCGGTAAGGCCGTTGCCGAGATTTCTGGTAGTTTCTCGGCCTCCGGCGTCGTAGACAAGATCGGCAACATTGGATTGCGTGCCAGCGTTCGATGTGTACTTTACGGAAAGCAATTGGCTTCGGTCAGTGTAGGCGCGATCGACGAGCGATCCATCCGGGTATCGAATCTGTGTCGTTTGGGCCAGTTCGTTCTTTTCGTAACCGACAGTGTACGTCTGGCCGTGTGTCGTCAGGGTTTCCTGGACCTGCTGGCCTCTGTCGTCGTAGCTGAACGTGATGACATTGTTGTAACGCCCTTTGTGGCCACTGAGCATGCGACCGTTGCGGTCGTAGGTGAACGTGTCGGTGTCTGTTTGACCAGCCAGCGGACTGGTGGTGTGACCGACGTAAACTCGGGTGAGCATCCTGCCCGACATGTCGAAGTTGTAAGAAGTTGTGTCGCCTTGCTGGTCCTCTTTCTGAACCCGACGGCCGAGCGCATCGTAACTGAACGTGATGATCCCGTAGCCAGTGTCACCGATCACAGAACCGGGAGTATGATCCGGATACTGTTCGGTGACACACTTGCCAGCATCGTTATACGTGTAGCTGGTGGTCTGTGATTCTGCATCGGTGAGATGCAGCAGGTTTCCACCCGGATCGTAGCCCCAATGAGTGGCGAAGCCAAGACGGTCGACTTCGGTCGTTCTCTGACCTCGGGCATTATAGACGTAGTTGGTTGGTTTGTTTTTGGCATCAATGGCCTGTACCTGCAGGCCAGCTTTGTCGTAGACGGACTGTGTCTGGCTGCCGACGGCATCTGTACGTGACACATTGCGATTCAACTCATCATAAACAGCATCGAACCCGACGTTGTTGGCGTCACGACTAACGATTGCGTTGCCTGCGGCGTCGTACTGTACGGTGCTGACGAAGTTTTCCTGATCAATGGATTCCAGCGTGTGGCTCAGTCCGTTGGTGCGGGCTTTGGTGGTGTGACCCAGTGCGTCCACGCCGATGCTGGCGAGAACACTTTCGCCGCTGCCAAGTTGTTCAATGGTGTCATGCACTTGGCAACTCCACGTCATGAGATCTCCAGGAGTCCCTCCATTTTGAGCATCGTGCGGCTGCAGGATACCGGACATGACGCTGCGACCTATGGCATCGCTGATGCTGAAGCTGACTTCGTTTTCGGCGTCGATGCTGACCACGGCAATTCCCCGAGCCGTGGCATCGAACGTCAAATTAGCTCCACCCTGAGTAATGGGTTCGGACAGCTTGGCCAGTGCGGCTGTGATGTTGACACTAAAGGTACCGCCATCAGGATTGGTCATGCTGACTCCCGAAGGATTGTCAAGTCCAGCTCCGTCAGTCAGGTCAGCGTCATACAGCGATTGCGTCGTGAGTCCGTTATCGCCGCTGATTCCGTCAATGCCTGCCACCGGAGGATCGCCTGCATTGATAAGTCCGAATGGAACTAACCAAGTACAACTGGCGATGGTCCGTCCCAATGCATCGTAGCGCGCTGTAGTTTCCTGGAGTGTTTTTGCGGCGTCGGGATCCAACAGCGACGCGTGTGAAGTGATGTCCGCGAGACCTGCCGAATGCACAACGAGGCCACCGCTGTCCTGATTTTGAACGAACCCGTGTCCCAACGGGTTGATGCTCGCCACGCTGTGGCCACAGCAGCTTGCGTAGGTAGTTGTCCATACTTTGCCTCGCGCATCCGTGCGGCTGGTTTGACGGCCGCTGGTGTCGTAGACGTAACTTTCTGTCCCGGCTTCGGGCGTTCCGGGGGCTTCGGTTCGTGTGAGAACACGGTTCGCTCCGTCGTACGTCATCACGGTTTTGCACTTTTGGTAACCATTCGTGTCGTTGGCGTCGAAGTAGCGTGGTGTGCGAACTTCAACGACGTTGCCTGCCGCGTCGTAGTCTGTTTCCGTGATCGCTTCGACGGGCGTACCGACGGCTTTGGTTTCTCGGACCGCCTGGCCGCGTGTATTGAAGTCCGTGTTGTGCTGGATGGCTCGTTCATCGATGATCTGGATTTGATTGCCCTGCAGATCCTGCACCATGTCTTTGATTACATACGCCGGGTTGAGATTCGTGTCTCGCATCATGGCCAGCAGGATGCCGTTGTAGTCGACGGTGGAGCCTCCGTAAGCATGGCCCACACCGTAGCTCGCCATCCAGTACGCTCCATAGTACGATTCCGAAAATTCACGATCTGATTCACCATCGGCAAACGCAGCATCGTATCCATGAAAGAAGCCATCATCGTACGCAGGCAGACCGGGTTCCCAGAACACGTCGTAGCCGTTTTCGTGAAATCCGTCGTCGTAACCCTCTGCATAGCCCGCGTCGTAACCGCTGTTGTACGAAGTTTCATCAGCCGTTGGATTTGTGGCGAACGCCGGATCGATTTCTCCGGGATACGCTTCTTTCACCACTCGTACCATCGCTCCGTCTGATGCACGATACGCATAGTACGTCCGACGACCGTATGGATCTTCTTCGTACAGTTTCTGGTTACCCGCGTACACGGTTTTGCTGCTGAGCGTCTTTCCGGCGTATGGATAGGTAACCCTCTCCGTCACTCGGCCGCGGTAATCGTAAACAAGATCGGTTTTGGAACCGTCGCGAATCACAGTGACCGGACGTCCAT
>CAYZYB010000520.1:0-4448 GCA_964481505.1 uncultured Planctomycetaceae bacterium
ACCTTTCTGTGTCGAGCGCCTACTGAAATCAGCAGGTTCACAATATCCACCACGAGATTTGCCGTGGTGGTCCACGTCTGGAATGTGAACTCCTTCAGATTTGCCCGCACATTCGCTCCCGACTGCCCAAATTCGCAAACGACTGGCACAGATGGAATGATGCGTTTCTTTTGTCCTGTCGGCAAACCCACCCTGAAACCTCATGCCTACCAGGTTGGTAATTCAGTCAATTTACCGACTCTGTCGACGCAACGGAAATGAAGCGATTGTGGCTGCTATACCAATTGAACGGATGAAATCACTGGTCCTAACAACTCCGGAAGTCCGCACCCGATACAGACCATTAAATGAAGGCCTTTTGCAGCCCGGTTCCGAGTTAGGAGCAAAACGGCCAAATGTCCAACACAACAAGAAAGCGCCAGGCAGGACGCCTGGTACACAGCCTACGGAGAGATCGATGACGCGCGCCATTTTGCACAGCATCAGCGTGAGCCACTTGCAAGCAGCGTTTGCTTTTCTGTTGGCCATTACATGCTCTTCGGTGAGTGCCGATGAGATCCCAAAAGCAAAGAAGGTTGCCACACAAACGGCCGCCACCTCGCCAGCTGCAATCGATTCAGAAACTTCCGCGAACACCCAACCCTGGAGGCCTGCACTGCGACTTTCCACAGGCGCGTCGGCTCGCGGATGGCTGGGACGAATGCCCGCACGAAGAAAACGAACCGCCGCGGTTTCGAAAATGCCCGCTCCGGCACCGCTGACAGACCCGACGGAATCATCTTCAGCGAAAGTGAAGGCAGTACCAGCAACTGCCGTCGACGCGAATGTCTATCCAGAACCACTGCCACCCAAACGGATTCGGCGGTCCGCAACGATAGCTCCCATCGATGTTTCTAACGCGTTGCCAGAAACCACGCCGTCAAAAAACATCAAACAGAAGACAGAACAAGCCGCTGAGGTCGCCGTTCCGCTGCTGCAATTCGGAAACACTCAAACACCAAAGAACGCAGTCAAACTACAGACCATTTCTCAGTCACTGCAGTTACCTCAGGCAACACAGAGCAAAGCTTCAAGCCCGGCACCAAAAACTCCCGGAGCAGACGTTGACGAAGCTGCGGACGCTGAGGACCAGGAAGCCGAAGATGCTCCGGCGCCGCCAACACTCGACCGCCTGCTTGACGGTCGGTTGCTGGGCGACATTACGCTGTTCTCTTCGATTCAGCCGACGACTCTGACCGGCGAAGAACTCAAACAACCGCAGGACCAGGCCGGAGCCATCTACGACGCCTTCGGTGTTTATCAGGAACTCCCCGCCGTTCACAACCGCTTCCGCCACCATCAGTATCCCATTTGCTTCAATCCGTTATATTTTGAAGACCCGAACATGGAACGTTGCGGTATCGGTCACGGATGCTTTACCGATGTTGTTTCGGTGGTTCGCTTCTTTGGCCGGGCGCCGCTGGTTCCGTACCTCGCCGGTGCCAATCCGCCGCTAAGCTGCGTGCCATCGCTGGGTGATTGCCCAACGTGTCACAGCTTCGACTGTGAAGCCTACATCCCGCGCCGCAGCATCGAAGGAACAGCTCTGCAGACGGCCTGTACCGTCGGCCTGATCTTCCTGCTTCCGTAGAGAGAGAACGGCACCTCTCCCGGGAACTGCTGTTCCTGGGAAAGTCCACAAAAGGTGCCTCGCGCCTCTTTGTTGCGCGGCCTCGGCGTCATCCAGCCGTTAAACTGCGTCCGCCGCAGAAGACCGTACGCGCTGAGCTCCCGTTGGCAGCGCCGCAACGTGACCTCCTTTACTTTAAGCTTCATCAGTGTCCGACTATGCTGAAAAATTGATCGCCGAAGTCGCCGTCCTTCAGCAACTCAAACGCACGCCGGAAATATTCGAGACTCTCAACAGCCACAGCGGCAGCGAACTTTCTCTGCAAACCAAACTGCGAACTCAGTTTGAACCCGCTGTCGTCACCACGGCCATCGCACTCCACGAAGCTCGCCAACGCGCTGCCGGCAAACTACCGCACTCAGAAAAGTTGTGGCTCAATCGCGTGGGACTCGAACAGGCCACCGCGTGGGAAGTCGCTCAGCACAAGGCCACACGTTTTCCTGACGGAGAACACGTGCGAGATCTTTGCTGCGGAATCGGTGTCGACACCGCAGCGCTGCTGGGGCGAGGCGCTGTCACTGCGGTCGACATTTCTGAACCCATGAAGCTGCGTTGTGAATGGAACAACGAAATCTGGAATCCCGACGGCCAACTGGATTTCCTGATTCATGACGTGCAATGCCACGATCTGGCAGGACAGCTCATTCACGCCGACCCCGATCGTCGCGCGGGACGAGATCGTGCTGCCCGACGCCTGGAACACTACGCACCAAACCTCAGCTGGATGCAAAAGACCGTGCAGTCAGCGGCTGGGGGAGCGATCAAACTGGGCCCGGCCAGCAACTTTATGCAGAAGTTCCCCAACTGCGAAATCGAACTCATCAGCCTGAATGGCGAATGCCGCGAAGCCACCGTTTGGTTCGGCTCCCTGGCGGGCGAACATTCGTTCCGAGCGACTCATTTGCCATCCGGAGAAACCGTTTCCGCAGATCCCCTTTCCGCCTGGTGTCCGGTGGCAGATACGATTGGTGAGTTTCTCTTTGATCCGGATCCCGCCGTCGTGCGATCGGGCCTGATCGACGTTGTTGGTGAAATGCACAGCCTGCAAAGGATGGACAAAGAGGACGAGTACCTGACAGGAGAGTCGCATCCTTCAACACGGTTGCTGTCGGCGTACCGGATCGAGGCTGTGTTGCCCAACAATTTCCGGGAGATAAAGCGGCATGTGCGGGAATCCCCAGGGCGCGATTACGAAATCAAGTGCCGGCGTTTGAGTGTCGATGCGAACTCGATGCAAAAGAAACTTCCGCGCGGTGACGGTCCGAATCGAGTGTTGTTTTTTGTCCGGCATGCCGGCAAAGCCAAAGTGGTCGTGACACAAAGAGTGAGAAAATCATAACAAGTGCGTAAAACTCCCGTCGACGATCAGATTAGTGGAAGTTAGCTTACTGTCTGGCGTGCAACGTTTGTTGGCAACAAACAAGTTCGGTCCGGCAACTTAACCACACCGCACATGATGACTGGAGTCATCGGCGACCGATGCAACGTGTGTTTGACAGCTGTTGGATTTGGCCGAGTCCCGCTTTCGTCAGAGTTAATTCGAGTGTTCTGCATGGACGGAGACCGCAATGAATGATGTTTTGACAGTGATCCTTGCTGGCGGCAAAGGATCTCGCCTTGAACCTCTCACCCTTGATCGCAGCAAACCAGCTGTTCCGTTCGGCGGAGCGTTCCGCATCATCGACTTTGCGCTTTCCAACTGCATCAACAGTGGTCTCAGAAAGATCATGGTGGTGACGCAGTACAAAGCTGCGAGCCTGGAACGTCATATCGAACGCGGCTGGCATTTTCTTTCTGCAGAGCTCGGCGAATTTGTTTCTGTTCGTCCGCCGGAACAGCGTATCGATGAAAACTGGTACCTCGGAACCGCCGACGCGCTGTATCAAAACATCTACCAGATCGAACAGATCGCCCCGAGGCACGTTTTAATTTTAAGCGGCGATCATATTTACAATATGAACTACGCTCGGTTTATTGCCGACCACATGCAGTCTGAAGCAGATTGCACAATCGCCTGCCTGCCCGTTCCGATCGACGAAGGCCGTCGCTTTGGTGTAATGGAAGTCGACGAAGAAAACCGCGTTGGAAACTTCCGTGAAAAGCCCGACGACCCTGATCCGATGCCAGGAAATCCAGGGCAGTGTCTGGCGTCGATGGGGATCTATGTGTTCCGCACGGAATTTTTGTTCGAGCACCTTTGCCGTGACGCAAACACCCCCAACAGTCATCGCGACTTTGGCCAGGATATCATTCCATCAATCATTGATGAACACCTGGTGCGAGCGTGGCCGTTTCAGGACACAATGACGGGGCAACCCGAGTATTGGAAGGATGTCGGCACGCTCGATTCTTACTACGAAGCGAATATGGATTTGATTTCCGTCGATCCACGTTTCAACCTGTACGATTCGAAGTGGCCTTACCGTTCGTTTCAGCAGCCGTTGGCGCCGCCGAAATTTGTCTTCAACGATCAAATGGCCGGACAGGACCGCATCGGCCATGCTGTCGACAGCATGGTTTGCCCCGGCACGATCATTTCAGGGGGCACAGTAGAACGGTCTATTCTGGGACCGTCGGTGCGTGTGAACAGTTTCGCCGAAGTGCGCGATTCGATCCTGTACGAAGGCGTGGAAATCGGTCGCTACGCGCGAGTTCGCAAAGCGATCATCGATAAGAACGTGAAAATCCCCGAAGGCATGAAGATCGGCTACGACCTCGAAGAAGACCGCCGCCACGGCCTCACCATCACAGAGAACGGCGTCGTCGCCGTCCCCAAAAA
>CAYZYB010000521.1:0-4445 GCA_964481505.1 uncultured Planctomycetaceae bacterium
GTACTGAGTTGCCCTTATCAGCAATCGATCGCCATTGGGAGTTTCACCATCGTGTCCAAGTTCGAAGAACGTTTCGGCCAAGGCTTCGTGCTCGAGGTAGTGGCTGATCAGTCGTTCAACGGCCTCATTGCGTGCTTCGGACATGGTGGCACCAGCCGGTGTGGTGTGGCTTGCCGAGCTCATGACTCGCGTCAGCGCCTTCAGTGCCGCATCTTCTCCACGGTTCTTCCGCTCAAACGTTAGGTACTCGTGAGCCATTTGGCTTCCAGGGTCGTTTTCATGCGGATCTACGTCGGCCGCAATCAGAACTCGTGCATTGCCAAACCCATTCTGGAGAGCCTTCTCTTTTCGCAACGCCTTCTCTTTTTCGATGAGCGCTTCCAATTCCCGATCGACTCTTATCTGCACCGCTGACCTCGGCCGACGGCGTTCTCGAGCTTTCAGAACCCAGTCAACGGTATGGATATTTTTCGTTAAAGTCTCGAATGACATAATCTGCGCCCCATCGTGAGTTGACTCCTTGCACACACCTTTCGCTGGCAGCCAGACTCCGTCGGAATTCTTTTTCCCGATCGCACTCAGGTATGCGCTATCCAACGGAACTGGTAGCGTGAGTTTGTATTTCCCATCCTTGTCCGTCATCGTCTTTATCATCTCTCCACCACCACTTGCGCCATTTTTCCGTTTTGTCCAGCCGCCGCCCTCAATTTCCAGACCCTCGACCGGATCACCGTTCTCCCAGCGGGCCGTTCCGGACAGCGTGGCAGACTCAGACTCTTTTAGGTTGACTTCAAGAGTTGGGACTGCTGCATATAGATCTACCACGACTGGGATCACGGGTGGTGGCTGAATTCCGGTGACAATTTTTTCGGCCACGATGCTACTGTCATATGCTTCGAATGGAACATAAATGCTGCACTGGCCGTCGCATGAGGGAAATTCGAAACGCCCGTTTTCGTCTGTGGCCGTTGCGAAGTATGCTTCCATGTTGATTCCGGGAGCCGTTCCGCGGTCTCGCGCAACTTTGGTAGGACGGCTCAGCGCAATTACAGCTCCAGCTACTGGTTTGTTACTTCGGTCAACCAATTGGCCGACGACCTGAGTCCCTCGCTTCAGTTGTACCTTGCCGAAATCGAAGTCCGCATTCGTCGCATCCTTTTCGATGTCAATTTGTTGTGGTGCATGGCCTTCTGCGTAAACCATAAACGCCAGCCGCATGTCATTCGGAACATTGGTTTGGCACAAGCCATCGTCCTCGGTTTCAAAGCCGTACACTCGCCATGAGTCGTTAATGAGCCCCGATTCGCCTCTGCATTTGATGATCGCTTTTATCGGCCGGCCTTCGGAGTCAACGATGCGACCGCGGACCTTGTGACCCTCTCGCAGTTTGACTGGCCCGAGCGGTTTGCCAGCAAGAATCTCTGACGCCTTGCTCCACGACCATCCCGCTCGTCTTTCGTAATGCTCCGCTTCAGCCCAACTGACACCAAACGCCGATTTCTCCGAGATGTCCGTTCGCGGTGGCATTTCGATTTCATATTTGCCCTTGTCGTCGGTTGTGGTTTTCCAACTGCGAACGAATTTCTCGGGGTAGTAAATGCTTCCATGACCAAATTCGCGAAGCTCCACAACCAGCGTTGCGTTGGCAATTGGCCGCCGATCAAGATCCGTAATCGAGCCTTTGACGACAACCGGCTGGATCTCGTCAGCATTGTTGACGGGGCCTGGTCTCTGTTCCTGTACGGTCGCCTGCTGAGCCGCAGCCGCGCGTTCCTGCAGCGGACGGAGAATTCCGACGGAAGCTGTCAAAACGGCGAAAAGCGTGAGTAATGAAATGAGCGCCGATTTCGAAAGCGGACGGCGATCATTTTCGGGGGACAGGATTGATGCCAGCCGTTGCCGCAGTGGGGGATGAGCCATCGAAACTCCGACTGCGGCTACGTACCGGCTGCCGCTGGCCCTGGCAGCGACTTCCAACAGATTTTCGCCGTAATCAGTCGCGTCAAAACCGGCACCGATGACGCGATTGTCGCATGCCAGTTCTCGTTCGATCATGCAGCGTCGCATCGCCAGCCAGGTCAACGGATTGAAGCCTGCCACACAACACGCACCGCGGCTGATCCAGTGCCAGACGATATCCAGCCGCTGCACATGAGCCAATTCGTGAGCGAACACCATCGCAAGTTTTTCGGGCGACCAGTCACTGGCCTCAGACGGAATCACGATGACCGGGCGCAGGAAACCGAGCGTAAACGGGACGGACAGTCGACTGGTTTGCAGGAGTTGCACAGATCGTGATTCCGGCAAGCCGACTTTCTTCATGGCCAGATGAAGACATTCAGAAATGCGGTCGGAATTCGGGCATGTCGCCCTACGCAGAATCCGGCGCACCTGCCAGACAGACGTGAACAGCGCGATCAACATGATGAACGAGAACGCAATCCACAACGACGCGACGACGGCACGGACGGAGACGTCGAACGAAGGCGATACGGGCTCTGTTGCAGAAACAGGAATGTTCTGGCTTGAAACGATCGGTGCGCTAGTCGACGTTTCCTCGGCCGACTCGAACGTGGTGTCTCTTACCACTGACTGGGTGGTGACGAAGTCGCCTGAGGATTCGATGGGCTCCTGAACCAGTGCCGATTTACTGTTGTCGACGAACTTGTCAGAGATCGGAAGATCGGCAACAGTTGTCGTCGCTGTTCTTCGGTTGACCAGCTCTGTTTGAATGGGTCCCACCGCCATACCGTCGACGAATACGATCAACGCTGTTGAGAACACAATGCCAGTAGTCACAAGCTGCCATATGCCAAACCGGACGGCCGCGCTGCGACTGCTGAACAATTTCGACAAAAACAATCCTGACAGGCAAAGCACGCTGCTGGCAATGGCAACCATCACCAGTTTGCTGAGCACCGCAGTTTCCAGCCAGGTTACAAGTGTTTGCATGGTCATGACTTCTTACCCTTTCGTGCTGCAGTGATCATTTGGGCCATTTCCTCGAGCTGCTCGTCCGTCATGTCGTTTGCCGAGACATCAAGCAAAGCGGCAACGGCGTCGGTGGCTGACCCGCTGAAGAACGTCGACAACATTTTTTGCACCGCGTTACGTCGGACTTTGGCTGGAGCGGCAGCCGAACGGTACAGATACTTCTGGCCTTCCTGGCGATGCTTCAGCCAGCCTTTTTCCACCAGCAGCGCCATTGTCGCGCGAACCGCCGAATAGCTCGGCGCGTTCGCCAGCTTTGCTCGAACGTCGGAAACGGAAGCTTCTTCAAGAGCGACGACGGTTTCGTAAATCTGTCGTTCTCGTTTTCCCAACTCCAATGGAGTCTTGCCGGATTTGCTCATAACTGTTTTCCACCCAGAGTATCGATGCTGAAAAATCAGCATGTGTGTGCTAATATTTCAGCACATCGGAGGGATGTCAAGAGCGATCAGAAGAATTCCAGGAAAAAGGCCGACCGCTGAGCGATCAACGTGTTCGGAATCGAGCAACGCGTAAACGACATGAAGCCGATCTTTGCAGTCGCTCAGCAAAAGAACTGACAACCCGCAGCATGCTGCCAATCCTCCCGCGGGCTTCATTATTGCGAGCCATCGAGTTCGCGACGGGATATCGCGAGTAGCGCCGACGTTGGTGCCTGCCACTGTGAATGCTACTATCCCCATTGTCGGCTGATTCTGCGACGGCGTGGACCAGCGTCATTCTCATCAGGATAGATTGCTATGAAAACTTTGCCCGTTCTTTTTACATCACTGATCATCGTTGCGGCCGCTTGCCTGCCAGTTCAATCGGAAGACGTTATGCCGAAGAAGATTCGATCCATCGAAGGAATCACCGAATACGAACTCGAAAATGGGTTGAAGGTATTGCTGTTTCCCGACGTGTCACGTCCGAGTGTCACTGTCAATCTGACGATCTTTGTCGGATCGCGTCACGAAGGTTACGGCGAAGCCGGGATGGCACATCTGCTGGAACACATGGTCTTCAAAGGAACCCCTGATCACCCCGAGATCCCCAAGGTTCTGAAAGAACGCGGAGCTCAGTTTAATGGCACAACATGGCTGGACCGTACCAATTACTACGAAACACTTCCGGCTGGCGACGAGAACCTTGAATTCGCAATTCGCCTGGAAGCAGACCGCATGGTCAACAGCTTCATCAGGAAAGAAGATCTGGATTCCGAAATGACGGTCGTTCGCAACGAATTCGAACGCGGCGAAAACAGCCCGACGCGAATTCTCATGCAGCGCATGATGAGTGCATCGTACGACTGGCACAACTACGGAAAATCAACAATCGGCAACCGCGCAGATATCGAACGTGTGCCGATCAAAAACTTGCAGGAGTTCTACAAGCGATTTTATCAACCCGACAATGCGCAGCTGGTTATTGCCGGGAAGTTCAATGCTGAGAGTGCTTTGAAATTCACCCAGCAG
>CAYZYB010000522.1:0-4443 GCA_964481505.1 uncultured Planctomycetaceae bacterium
AATCGAACCAATCCTCTTCGGATTCCTCTTCGACGGCAGTGAATTCCGACCAATCTTCGGCGGCGGGCAAACTAGGAAGATGCGAGAGGGGAGTAAGGACGCCTTTGCCGATCTCTTGGGTGATAGCCTTGATCAAATTCTTGCGTTCCTCTGATGGCAGTGCAGCAATTGCTGAATGGGAGCCGGGCTGCACAGCCTTGCTTTCGAGTATCGAGTGTGGAGGCCAGCAAGTAGCGATTTGCCGAAGACGCCGAAAACACTCATCTTCGTCGAACGCATTAAGTACCAGAGCAACCCATAGGTACTCAGGCATCTGCACGTCATTCCAACTGGTCTTCTTCATAGGTACAGAGGAATTCTCAAAGGCGGCTGTCATCGGTGCCTTGAGTGTCTTCTTGTCTCTTGTGAATCCAGCAAACGCATCTGGTTTTTCTGCCTTTTTGCCCATCCTAGTCCTCACTTTCTATGCTGGATTGCGATTGATGACGACACACCTCGATAGGCACTTGTTCATCTCTTTCGTTGTGGAGATCGTGGCCCAAAGTTCGAAACAACGCTAGTCACGCTCAAACAGCCCCATTTGCGTTGGGCTTCCAACTTTGTCGTCCTCTGGTCCGACCGGCAGGAAGCGAACGGTGTAGCCATACCGCTTTGAAATCTGATTCGACCAATTCCTGAACTCTTCCCGTGACCATTCAAACCGGTGATCCGAGTGCCTGAAGTCGCCCGCTGGCAGGCTTTCCCACATCACGTTGTACTCCCGGTTTGGAGTGGTCAGGACAATCGTCTTTGGACGTGCGAACTCGAACAACACACGTTCGAAGGAGGCCAGCCGAGGTGGATCGAGGTGTTCGATGACTTCCACGACAGCGGCGGCATCGAATCCGGAAAATCGCTGGTCACGGTACATCAAAGAACCGTGAATCAGCTTCAATCGTTCCGCTTGCCGGTCAGGCAAGCGATCCAGTTTCAGTCGCTTACTGGCAATCTCCAGTGAACGGATCGAAACATCAACACCGGTGATCTTTTCGAACTGCTGGTCAGAGAGTAGTTCCCGGAGCAGCTTGCCCTCTCCACATCCAAGATCGACCACGGTTCGAGCACCGCTTGCCCGCAGCGCAGACAGTACGGCTGCGTGCCTTTGTTCGTTGAGGCTGATAGGACGTTCAAGAATCTCTTCATTGGCATCCGGCTCTGCATCATCAACGTCATCTCCGTCTTCAATCAATCGTGCAAGAGCCTGCCGAAACAAGCTGGGCTGATGTCGAAGATACCGTCTTGTAATTTGCTCCTTCTCAGGATGTTTCCCAAGCCAGCCAGCACCTTTCGACAACAGCTTCTCCAGTTCATCTTCGCCCACGTAATAGTGCTTCGAGTTGTCGAAGACTGGAATCAGCACATAGAGGTGAGCAAGCAACTGTGAAAGCGTGACGGTGGCAGCGAGTGACACTGAGTGATAGTGACTCTCACCCCATTCAGAGAACTGATCGTCAAGCGAATGGCGAACCGTTTCCACGCTATAACCAAGAGGTTCAAACAGCCGGTTCACGAAACCCTCGTCGCTGCGTACCGGCAGCACATCAATCTTCGCTGTCAGATCAATCGGCGTCTCAGCGAGTTCTGGACGATCTTTGCAACGTCCTGACATCGCCGTCCCAAAAACCTGTGAAATCGCAACGCTCATGAACGACGAAGCCACATAGGGCCGGTCGTTTACATAATGGCCGAGCAGAAAGGACTGGTTTCGCTTGCGTCCTCGGATCATGCCGACTGGATCAATGTCGAGCAGGAGACATGCGGAACATCGTTCCTCTGACACTTCGGGATAGTACACAACTGCCTTACCGAAACTCAGGTCAAAGTTCTGGACCCGATCCGGGTGCTTGTGTAACAGAAACCCAAGGTCACTGGCCGGTTCGTGATTAGTTGTGATTGTCAGTAGCACGCTTCGATTTCCATTCGATTCAGTTTCATTCGACGGCTGCTTAGCCGTCAATAACTACGAGTGAATGAGCTTCCAGCCATGTCGGTGGTTCGCACTTGGCCGCAAGCTTTCTGATGACCGCTTCGGGAACCGGATTGGGCCGCCTCTTGTTCTGCTTGAACAGTTCGTTAAGCGGTGGCTCAACATAGACTAATTCGATCCGAGAGTTGTAGTCAGCGAACAGATCCAGCCAGCGCCCACGAGTTTCCTTCATGGTGTTAGTGGCGTTGAATGCGAAGGACGTTTTAGATCGCAGAAATTCACGGCAACGTTCACGGGCCAGTTGAACAACCTGCCCCTGATTGTCGGTTGGATCGACATTCAATTCGCCACGAATGTCGTCAAGCGAAACGACCGGAAGATTCGGTCGGTTTTGTGACAGCCATGTGTCCTTTCCGCTGCCGGGCAAGCCTGACATCACAGTGACCTGACAAGCGTAGTCTTCGTGAGGCACATAATGCAGATTTGGCTCGTCCTGTTGGAAGAATGTGAAGCGAGCGTGATCGTTCACAAACGCATACGGCTGCTCGTAGCAATCGTTTTCCTCAGCAGTCAACTTCCAATATTGCAGGTTCTCTTCGGGGCGGCTCATCGAATCCGTGTTTCGGCCCCGAGTGTCGGCCAGAGCAAACAGATGCAGCAAGCGGTTTTCGACAAGCCACGACAGCCGCACCACTTCATGTGATGGCTCTGAGCGTTCCAGCAGAAACGCAGGGCGACCGTGGAAGCGAACCAGTCGAGCGATCTGCTCACGAGTTTCCAGATCGCAGCCAAGATCTCGTAAAACCCCACGGGCAAGATATTCTCCTTTGACGGCGTGATTCGGCGAGGTGATCCGACCAGATTCAGGATCAACACGAGAAGTCAGCGGCTTGGCAGCATCGTGAAATAACGCCGTGAAGATCAAAGCTGTTTGGTCTTGTTGGGTCAGCGAACACCACTCATCGAGCTTTGTAAGCTGCTGGCACACCATCTTCGTATGCGTCCAGACATCTCCTTCTGAATGCCATTCAGCATCCTGAGCGCATTCCGCCATCGCTCGACACCAAGGCTGCGTTTCGGCCCATGCCACGATGTCGTCGAGAGATTTCGCACTGAGGTGTTGCCAGTTCATGCCCAGATATCCACACCGTCGGCAAGCTCATTCGGCACCATCTCCTGATGCTGCCAGTGAGTGCTCTGCTTGATTTTCTCCACGAACTCTGGCCGCACGAATTTCGCTCGCCCTGTGACGACACCGTTCGCTTCTGTTCGCAGGTAAACGCCTTCCATCAGGTTATCTGTCTGATTGTTAATTGGATTATCGAATTGGCTGTCAAATTCGGATGGCCCGATCAGCCCTTCGAGTTCGCTCCGCTTGAGCACACCTGTATGCACGATGGGCACTGTTTCAATGCCCGTGTCTTCGAGGAGCCCGAGACGCTGCTCCAGATCAAGAAACGCCCCGACTTGTTTGTCGTAAATATCGAATTCGAAAAAGTAATGTGACAGCCGTCGATAGAAGACCGAATGCCGAGCGTACACCCATTCGCCGAACATGATGAAACGGTTCTGGAGGCGTTCTTCCAGCGTATGCCGCTTCACTGCCGCCCATTGCTTAAACAGATCGTACTGCGGATGCATCCCCTCAGTGATGACATGCCCACGACATTGCAGGACGATCTCGCTGTCATCGCTAAAGTGAATCCCAACGTTTGTCCCGTCGAGCTTCTCTTCCACAATCAGCGAGTCGTCCGCAATGAAGTCGTTCGATTCGGATTCACCCAGATGTTTGTCATCGTCCGTCCCCTTCGAACCAAACAAATGTGGAGTCCGAGGGTACTTGATGAAATCGCCATGCGACACACCCATCACGAAACTCCCTGTGGCTGAATTGTTGCATGACGGATTACGTCCAAAACTGAATCTGGGTCGCAACCATAAATGCCCGAACCCCATGCTGAGTTTGCTTCGACGACAGCCCAGCCTTTTCCAGCAATCTGCCCTACGTCGATGACGATTGCTCTCGGAGTATCGGGATTGGCTGCAAACACGTCTGCAACGAATCTCTTCACATCTTCCTGCTCAGCCTGAGACATCTGAAAGTTCTGCTCCTTCGCCAACGTCCCAGATCGAAGATAGGGAGACACTGCCTTCACGTCACCATCGAGGCAAAACGATCGGTACTCACTTTCCCACCGCACTGGTTCGGCAACAAGCACAGTCATCCCGTCGTCGAATACGTCAGGAAGGTCGGCACCCGATGAATAGACCTGCGCAGCGAAAGACTTGTCGTTTGGCGGCTTCACGAATCGAGGCGTGGAAATCAATCGTGCCTCTCCCAATGTGGAAAGTTCAATCGACCGCTGCTTAAGGTCAGCAGGCAACTGAATCAACCAGTCCTCTGACGGATCAAGCAACGTACGATTGATCGTCTTTGCAATCGTCTGCGCATAGAGAGCCTCAACATAGACCACAAT
>CAYZYB010000523.1:0-4432 GCA_964481505.1 uncultured Planctomycetaceae bacterium
ATATATTCCATAGAGCGGTTTTGTTTTTCAACTGAACATGCGCCCACCTAATCTGCGAAATACAGCTTTTTTCCGATTCGCCTTTTGTGTTGTTCTGAACTCGCTCTAGTTCTTTCAATGTCCATTAAGCCAAGGAATTTCGCCATTCATGTACCGCTTGGTACTTTGCACCTGGTAAGTCACGACTGACCGATTAAGTTATGTATGCACTGGGAAATTGGTATCTTTCGAGTATGAAAACAATAATCCTTAGAGATCTTTTGGTGTGTCTTTCTTTGCTGCCAGCACTCTGTCGTGCACAGCCCGAATTGGCCCGCGTGCTTATCGTTGACGGCCGCAATAATCATGCGTGGGAAGGCACGACGACTGCGGTCAGGCAGACATTGTTGCAGACCGATGCGTTTGAAGTGGATGTGTCGACGTCGCCGCTGAGATATGCCAAACCTTATCCTCAGCGACCTCGGAATCCGTCTGCTGACGATCAAGCAGCTTATGATGCCGATGTTGCGTCGTGGCGGTCGGAAGAAAAGGCGTTTGAATCATTGATCGCTGCGGAATGGGCAGAGTGGCGAACACAGTTTTCAGAATACGACGTCGTCGTTGACAACTACACCTATCGCGACACAACGGGCGATGGTGTCGCTGACGAAAAGACTCGCATCTACGAAGGCAGTCGCAAAATCGATTCGTCGCGCAGTATAGAACATCAAGACAGCGGGCTTGTCTGGGCCATCGACAATTGGATTTATCTTAGTCGGGGTCGTGAACGGTTTCGTAACTTCGACAACGGAAAATGCGGTCACGATTCGCACTGCAATAGAGGGAGTGCGGAAAATCTTTGTCGACGAAATCGATGACCGCACACCGATGAAGACCTCGTTCATGCCGTCCGGACTGGAACGCACAATGTCCAAACAAGACCTTCTCGATCTTGTCGAATTTCTCCAGCAACAGTTTTAGGCTCTGCGTTTCGCAGCTCGTAGAAGTGGCTTCCAGCCGCGCTGGATTTCCGAAGTCACAAGCTGGCGGCTAAAGCCAACCACGTCGACACCGCTGTCGAGAGTCAGTTTGATCTGCTTGTTGGTCGCCCCACATCGGCAGTTTCTGCTGGATGGCGAGCGATTTCTTGCCAGGGGAACTGGAAATCGTTGACTATGACGGCTGGTTGGAAGTATCCGCAGTCGGTGCGATCAGGTGCCGATGAATTGCACAGCGACTCGAGCGCCCCGTTCGATCCCATTCATCAAGTGCACAATTCGGTGTTGCACGTGGGTTAGTCGCGGCAACACTTGCCGGAAGAACTCAGTGATGGCACAACAATCCAATACGCAGCGCCCCGTTTCCCGATCCCAGGGCGGGCTGATGATGTGGCATGGCATGAAATTGTCGGGATTATGGAGACTGATGCGCTCCAAACCCGCGCTGCACTGGAGCCGTCTGCATAAGTTCCTGCCGCTACCTTTTTGCGCAGCGTTGAATTCTGGCATGGGTGCTTTGGAATCTCTTGTTTACGGTCGCGCCGTTGCCCAAACAGAACTGACCCAACCGCCGTTGATCGTTCTTGGCTTCTGGAGAAGCGGCACCACTCTACTTCAGAACCTGTTGAGTCACGATCCACAATTTGGCCACCTTGGTTTGTACCAGGCTTTGTTTCCATGGCATTTTTTGCTGACCGAAACTGTGGCGAAAAAGCTGACAGGTCCATTTGTGCCGAAGACACGGCCGATGGATAACATGGAGATCAATTGGGACGCTCCTCAGGAAGACGATATTGCGACGGCGATTATGAGCCAGGTATCGCCGTATATGTTTCTGTCGCGGCCTCACGACACGGAGTGCTTTTGGAAGGCTCTGGAAATCGAAAAGCTGCCAGCTGCGGAGCAGGATCGCTACAAATCGTGCCTTGTTCATCTGTTGAAAAAGATGACGTACCAATCACAAAAACGGATCATGCTGAAGTCGCCATTTCACACGTATCATGTCGAGCTGCTGGCTGAATTATTTCCCAACGCAAAATTCCTTTATATACACCGCAACCCTTATCATGTGATTCGATCGGGCTGTCATCTGCGCCGCCGAATGATCGAAGAGAATTCACTCGGTAGACCCGTCTTCAGGAACGTTGAAGATGAAATCATCAGCACCTATCAGCTGGCGTTCGAACGCTACGAACAGCAGCGGTCTGCGATTCCCGATGGAAACCTGCACGAAATCAGCTATGAAAATCTGGCGGCAGATCCGATCGCCGAACTTGGAAGCGCATACAGTTCATTAGAACTGAACGGATTCTCCGATCTTGAAAGCGCTGTGACGCCGCAGTTGCCAGAGCTGCGAAGCTACAAGAAGAACGCGTTTCAGGAGGACGCAGCTTTGGTTAAGCGGTGTCGACAGGAGCTGGCTCCCGCGTACGAGCGATTCGGCTACGAGCAGCCTGTAGCCGCCCCGGAGACAGAAACAGAAACAGACGCCAACCGTCAAGCAGCTTAGGCGGCAAGACAGGAAGTAGGTTACCATTGTATCTGCGGCATCTTGCCGCAGGATGTTGCCGGTACTGGGTAGGGTCTAGTCGCAGAAAGTTGCGAAGTTGGAGAGGGTGTCCGCGGTTGGAGCGAACCCCCGGGGTTTCCTTCGCGGGCTCAGTCCAACCCCGGCCACCCATTTCAAATGCAACAATCTGCTACCACACCCGTACCGGTACTTCTATTTGACAGCTTCGGATGGAACGTCGTAGATGGATTCGAAATCGGATTCGGGCAGCTGGATGCGGAATCGAAGCACGCACTTTTCTGCGTCTTTGGGAACCTGCAACTTTCCGCAACCGTAGTGGCCAGGCTCGTCTGCCGACTTTTGTTTGAAGACAGTTTCCTGCTCTTCAGCGATGACTGTTTCGCCGTCTTCTGCGAGGAGGCTGCTATGCACTGCGGCTTCAGAGATTTCGGTATTGCCTTTGGAAATCTGTGCGACCGGTTCGATCGTATCTCCACCGCGAAATTCTTCACCTCGATGGCCGAGTGAAAGGGTGTATTCGCCGTCCTCGATCTCGCTCTGGACCCAAAACAGCGGCTCAACGTCAGCCTCGGAACCTTCGGTCGACATCGCTTCCGATGTCTGCGCAGGCACGACCGTACCTTCGCCCGCTTTTGGTTCCTGGCATCCTGTTACCACCAGACAGCACATTGCTGCTGTCCAGAAAAATCGACAATCAATCATCACTCCAGCGCCTTCATATTTCTCTTAGCCCGCCGATTGTTAAATCGCGTCGGGCGGAAGCTTAGCAGAAGACGTCAGCTACAGGTAGATCCCGTTCTCAGTGATTTGCACAGATCCATGGCCGAGAAGCCTGTCGCTGCCGGGGAGTTTGTGGCAAAGCAAGACTAAGTTGGTGTGACCATAAAATCAGGCTTTTTTGTGGCCAACATTGATGTATGCGTGAACGTGCGGAGCTCCGCGGAAGTGCCACACGAATGATGGGCCTTCCACACGCCACATGTCCCAGATTTTGTCTGATTTCAGGTCGCCCTGCTGGTAGAACGCCATGTGCAGCGCGTCCATGCCGCCGCTGTCTTTGACGATTTCCATGACTTCGTCGCGATCTTCCTGTCGGTAGGGTGACAGCAGTACGCTGAGCGTTTTTTCGACCAGTTCCTGCTGATCGCTTTTCAGTTCTGAAACGGAAATTCCATCGAAGCTGCCGCCCTGCCCTTTGATTTTGACGGCCGTTTCTTTCGGGGGCTTGGTCTTGACCAGAGCTTTTGTCATTTGGTCTGAATCAAGCGCCTGAAACACTTTGTTGGTTTGCTGCGTTTGGCTGTAGTACAGATTGTCTTCGGGCTCGTCTACACCGTGGCCATAAACGATTGGTCCGCCAAAGGCCGCCTTGTCGACGCTGTTGCCGTCGGCTCGAAGCGTGAGATGTCGTCCGGTGAGTTCGAATTCGAAGTCACTGCTGCCGGGTTCGCCAAAGATCGCGACGCTGTAAGATTCGATTCCACCCGCGTCGTCATTCATTTGATGGATGATCGTTTTGTAGCCGTCTTCGCTGGTGATGCCTCGCACGACCTGGTCGATGAGCGTGCGCTGTTTGTCTGTGTAGAAGTCGTCACCGATTTCCGGCTTGGTGATGTTCCAGTTGGGATTGATCTTGTTTCGCAGTTTGTGATTGAAGCCAAAACAAACGGCTGACTTTTGCTTGTCGCTAAATGTCTTGTACAACTCCGTCACAGCCGTTTCTGCGGCGCTGGATTTCGATGGCCCGGCAAACAATCCGGAACTGAGACTACCGCTGCCAAGTGCTGTCAGACCGGCGGCTCCACCAGCAACCTGCAGAAATTGACGACGACCAACGGGGATAGGAAGTTGCTTCATGGCAGAATGCTCCGTGGAGAGTTGTTTTAGGGCGGGACAGCGACCGAAGACTAAGCTTCAGCAGGAT